>JBEIHA010000059.1:0-12967 GCA_040381635.1 Pseudobdellovibrionaceae bacterium | reverse complement strand
GCGGGTGGTCATCCTGTTAGCGAGGCTCGATTGTTGAAAACCAAGACTTTGCCTTTGACTTTCTAAGCGACGAACTTCGTTGTCCAGTTGCGCGACTTCGCGCTCTTTTTCCAGGATCACGGCATTTAGCCAAATCTTTCGACCTTTCCGGTATTCAACCAGCCAGTCGTCTTCCGTGTCCTTTGGGCAAACGTCTAAGTACACACCACCCGAACTTCCAAAGCGATACGCATTGCTGGGCGTACAGAAAATCCTTAAACCTTCGGTGTAGCGTTGGCGCATTTTCTTTTCGCTCTCGCCGTCGCACATATCATAAGAAAAGGGTTTGCCCGCTTTGCCGACGGCAAAAACATTGTCGCCGGTGCAGTATTTGCCCATACCGGCTTTAAAGCCCGTGTCTATTTCGGTCCAGCCGATTTTGGCTTCGACCTTCTGGCATTGTTTTACGTGATCGTCGGCATCCAAACGCTTCCCCGCCATGGCCACGTCGTGCCCATGCTGATACCAGTTTGTTTTTTCGCATTCCTTACGTTTGAAATAGCTCGCGCAGCCAGCCACCGAAATCAGGACAAGCGATAAACACATTAAGCGAAGCACGATAGCCCCCTGGGAAACGACATATATAAGGTGAGAAAAACGATGTCTCATTTTGAGACGACCGTCAATATCGTCGTCACCTGTGAGCGGTCTTTGTCATTTTCTGTACGGGCCCGTTCTGCGCGCGTGCACTTCAGCCCAGATCGAATTTAACCCCCAGTCTTTTGGCACTCCGCTTGTAATTACCTTTAAAGTGAAGGGGAGGACATTTTATGTCTCCGATGAAAAAGGTATTTTGTTTGCTACTTGCGGTCGTTCTCTTGGCCGCCTGCCAGCAGGAAAAAAAGAAGCGTCAGAATTTAAGAGTGGCGCGCGGACTTCGTGGCTCCACTATGATCAACCCCAACCAAGGTGCTGCCGCGGCGCTTGCCAACTGCGGAAGCTACTCGGTGCCCGGAAAAATTTGGGGTGAAGTGACTTCGTATCAAGGTGACCAAGCCTTCCTCCAAGAACTTCAAATTCTGACCTCACCGGTTTTAAGCACTCTGCCCGCCGACGATCAATTGGGTTACGTCAGTGGACAAAGCGGTCAGATGACCGGCGTGCGTTTCTGGGGAAATGCAACCGTGATGAACGCTTACGGTAACGGCGCCATTGATCCGAACACCGCGGAAATTCGACTTGAGATTTTCGATTCCCAAGCTTGTCAATTGAAAGCCGACGGCAGTGTGCGTCCCGTGATTCCGATTCACATCGGTGCGGGTCAGCCAGGATTTGCTGGATTTGAAGGTTACGTGAATGGTGGCCTGGCGCGACTTACGTTTTCGGATAACTACGGCGTCATTATCTTAGATGGCCAGATCAGCGGCAGCGTCTACACCGGCACGGTCCAGTACACGACCGCAGGCACCGGTGGACAAGCCCGCATTTTGGGCCGCTTTCAAATCCCAGTTCAAGGATTTTTTAGCTTTCTTTAACCCTCGCGTTCTCGCTTGTAGTCAGCCCCAACATTACCTACCGTTGGGGTATGAGCCTTAATCTCGAATTCGACCCAGAAGTGTTTTGGTCCCTAATAGGTGGCCGCGCCGTAGTCGAAACGCCTCGCCTCAGTCTTAAGTCTAAAGAAGAAGCTTACGCCTACCTCAAAGCGTACGGTTACGACATGGAAGTGGTCGCGGACCGCGAAAAGCTCTGGGGCATTCACTCGCGCGCGATCATTTATATTCGCACCCAGTTGATGAAGGAGGGGGAGATCCTCCCCGACGAGATCTCGGATCCTAAGCGACTAGCCGACATTGCCAATTTGTTGATGCTCGCCTCCATGCGCGATTCGGCGGACGATAGCTTGCACAAATGGGCCTGTGCATTACTTCGCGTGATGCACGTTATTTCGCAGTTGCACAATGATTTGTTTAACTACTTCTCCCTCGAAATCCAGGAGGAGATATTTAGACCTTACCGGCAATTCGTGCAAAAGGATCCCACGCTGGGGATTCGTCTGGAGGGCGGGGGCGATCTAGAATCTATCCCTTTGCAGAAATTTGACATCAAGCCGTTCAAAGATTCCGATTCATCGATCACAAAGTTGCTTGCGAAGCCGGACGAAGTCGCCTTCGGGCTACTGGATAAAATCGGTGTGCGTTTTGTGACGGCCAATTTGTTCGACACCTTCCGCGTCATGCGTTTTTTGGTGCGCAATCATGTCATTTCCCCTGCGAATGTGATTCCCAATCAATCCAACAATACACTTTATCCGGTGAACTTGTTTTTAGACGTGATGGAAAGCTTGCCGCGCACTTCCGATATGCCACCCACTGAGATCGACAAGCTGCTTCTCGAGCGCATGGCCAAAGACGCAGCTAAAGCCAAATTTTTGGAAAAACACAACACCTTCACCTCGCGCGATTATCGTTTTATCAAGTTCATCACCCGTCAACTGGTGCGCGTGACGGATCCCAACACGCAGAAATCGTTTTCATTCTTCTATCCCTACGAAGTGCAAATCCTGGACTACGATCACTATTTGCGATCCCTCAGCGGCCCAGCCTCCCACGACGAATACAAAATGCGCCAAAAAGAGCGCGCACGGGAGAGAGTGCTGAATTAAGAGAAGTGGTTGCGATGTAGCGCGGGGTTAGCTTGCTCTTCGAAACCCTCTATTAGGGTCCCCGACCTCATTCTCACATTCCCCGAAAAAACTAATCTCTCCCCTCACAAAGTCTTGCGGCCCGGAAGGCCGCAAGAAGCCACTCCCAAGGACGGAAAATCCCCGCGCCACACAGATGGGGCCAGCGAAGAAAGAACTTCGCGCCACCACGATTCAAACTCTGTGCGCACAGAGTCTTTTAAAATCTTTTCCAATTGAAATTCCTGTTTGACGTGTTTTTTGAATTGATAATCGAGCGCTGCCTGCGCGCAAATTAAAATTTCGATTTCAAAAATGAACAAGCGGTTTTGCCTACGTCCAGTGCGCTCGTATTTTGTTTATGCGCGAGTCCTCGTAAGGGCTGACACCTCTCAAAACCATCCGATAGAAAACCCGTGATATGCATACGACAAACAAGGAGATGCCTATGACTTCTGAGCAAAAAGCCATTCACCTAAAAGCGATCGACGCTCGCGGACGGTTCCGTGATTTTGAAATGGAGTTTATCAAAATTCTTCAGGACGTGGAAAGAACGAAACTTCACCGGGCGATGGGCTATCCAAGTGTTTTCGCCTACGCGACTCAAGAATTGAACTTCACTGAATCTGTGGCTTATATGTTTATCGCCGTTGCACGTAAGGCTGCGGAATTGCCGGAATTGCTTAACTCAGGATTGTCAGTTTTTAAGTCGTCTCGCATGGTGGCCGTCATCAATCGCGAGAACTGTGTGGAGTTGATCGAGTTTGCGCAAAAAAATTCGACTAGAGCCATCGATGCCGAAATGGCGAGGCGCAATCCGAAGGATCGGCGCGAACGGGTGAAACTTCTTTCTGAGGAATCGATTGAACTGACGGTGAAAGTTTCGAAATCATTCGCAGCAAAATTGCGAAGGGTGGAGTCTTTGTTGGCTCAAAAGGGAAAGGCTTTGGGATTAGGTGCGGCGCTTGAGGCCTCTGTCGATGAGTTTTTGCGAAAGCATGATCCTGTTGAAAAAGCGAAGCGGGCGATCGAGCGCCGAAAGCAGAAAAGGGAAGCAAAACAAGAGGAATCGCAGCAGGATCCATCGAAGCAAACCGAACTCTGTGCGCACAGAGTTCCGAAAAGAATTCCACTGACCGCGGAACAAAAACATCAGGTATTTGCTCGCGACCAAGGCATGTGCACGCACATGGGTCAAAACGGTCGGCGCTGTGATTCGGATCGCTGGCTTCAGCTTCACCATATCGTCGAGGTAAGTCGAGGCGGGAGCAATGAACTAGAAAATCTGACGACCTTGTGTTCCTTTCATCACGATTTGGTTCACCAACTCGAATTCCCGCTCGAAGGTGCGGTGGGATAGATGCGTGGGGATAGGCGGGGCCGAGAGCGTCTCGGGCACCCCGATCGCACGGCTCACTTCCACCCGGCAACCCTCCCGCCCCAAACTCACCCCGCCGGACGTCTTGATCCCGCACCTCTCAGCTAGACTGTGCCGCGCGTTAAGTTGTCGGGATCAAACCCATCCGTTACGATATTAGGATGCGGATTTTCGTTCTCTCAGTCTCCCTGCTTCTCACGCTGGCGCGAAGCCCCCAAGCCAAAGCGGCGATCCTACGCGAGGACATCGGCGAGCTCAAAATTCACGATCTGCTGATCCGCCCCAATTTCTTACTCAAAGAGCCCACCAACGGCGCGTTCTCGATCGGCGAAAGTTCGTTCGCCCTCAGGTGGGAACTCGAATCCAAATTCGGCGGCGTTGTCCGCATCGGACCGCGCACGCTGCTCAATCCACTGAGGCGCTACTCGGAAACCGTCAATACCGACATCATTTTGGTTGAAGCCTACGCCGAGTACAACGACCCCTACGGCCGCTATCGCTTCGGCCGCGTGCCGCTGGAATTCGGCTACGAGGGTCGCCAGTGGGAGCGCGAACTGATTTTCCCACGCTCACTCCTTTTCAAGAATCGAGCGATGGGCCTAAGGGACGTCGGCGCTTCCTACGAAATCGAACACAACAATTTCTTTACGGGCTTCGTCGTTCACAACGGCGAAAGCGACAGCGATCAAGACGGTCGTATCTGGTACACGGCGCGCATGGGTTTTAAGGAAGACAAATTTGAAATTGGCGTCGCCGGGCAAACGGGCAGCACCAAGGCCTCATCGACGGGCGCAAGCCTAGACACGATGGCTGGCGTCGATCCAGCGAAGGACGCGAAGTGGCGGCTCGCCGGGCTGTACACCGCCTTCACGCGCAAGAAATGGGAGTTTGTCCTCGAAGCCTATTCGGGCGAGCGCGAACAAGATCGCAAAGATGGTCGCTTCGCCACCGGGCATGCGGACTTAGGCTTTCAGTGGAGCAAGACTTTTTCCAGCCATATTCGCTACGACATGTTCGATCCCAACCAAAAAATCGACAACGATATGGAGCGGCAAGCCAGCCTCGCCCTGGTTTTTTCGAACAAAACCCACTCCAGCAACATCATCATCGTCGGCACCAAGGTCTTCGAGGAAAGCAACCAGATCGGCAATGACGAACTGCGCGTGATCTGGAGTTTGTCTCCGAGCGGCGTTGTTCGATTCTAAGTAGCCCGATTTTGACCAGCAAGCGTTAACCCGCTATAAATAGCAAAATCTTTACTCGAGGTGAGTTTATGGCTATCGGCCGTGTGGGTGTACTGGGTGCAGGACAGATGGGTAACGGAATCGCTCAGGTGTGCGCGGCTCAAGGTTTGAAAGTCACGCTGGTGGATATCGCGCAAGCGGCGCTAGATAAAGGGATGACTACGATCGCCAGCAGCTGCGACCGGCTGATCAAAAAAGAAGCGATGACCGAGGTCGCGAAAAAAGACCTGCTCGCGCACATCACGGCCAGCACCAAGCTCGAAGATTTCAAAAATTGCGACATCGTGATCGAAGCGATCGCGGAAAACGTCGACCTAAAGCTTAAAGTTTTCGCGCAACTGGATCAGATCTGCGCCCCGCAGGCACTTCTGTGTTCAAATACCTCAAGCATCTCGATCACCAAAATCGCGGCCTCAACCAAGCGTCCCGATAAGGTCGCCGGTATGCACTTTATGAATCCCGTGCCTTTAATGAAATTGGTCGAAGGCATTCGCGGCCTTCAGACTTCGGACGACACGTTCGCGCAAGTTTCGGCCTTAAGCCAAAAGCTTGGTAAAACATTTGTCGAAGTCAAAGATATGCCCGGCTTCGCTGTGAACCGCATTCTGATGCCGATGATCAACGAAGCGGTCTACACCCTTCACGAAGGCATCGCGAGCGTCGAAGATATCGATCAGTCGATGAAGCTCGGAACAAATCAGCCCATGGGTCCATTGACGCTGGCGGATTTTATCGGCTTAGATACGTGCTTAGCGATCATGAACGTCCTGCACCAAGGCTTGGGCGACACCAAATACAGACCCTGTCCGCTGCTGGTGAAATACGTTGAGGCCGGTTGGCTTGGTCGCAAGACGGCCCGAGGCTTTTACAATTACGAGGGTGCGAAGTAATGGAACTCAAATCCATCCGTTTCGAAATCGTTGAAAGCGAAGCTAAACACCGCATCGCCGTGATTCGTATCAATCGCCCCGAAGCACTGAATGCTCTCAATAAACAATTACTGAATGACTTAAAAATCTTGGTGCAGGAGCTCGGCTCAAAGCGCGACGTGCGCGCCGCCGTCCTGACCGGCGAAGGTGAAAAATCCTTCGTCGCTGGCGCCGACATCAAAGAGATGGAGAGCTTAACGCCTGCGCAAGCGCGCGAGCTTGCCCTTCAAGGGCAAACGCTTTTCGGAAAAATCGAAGAACTTCCGTTTCCCGTGATCTGCGCGATGAATGGCTTTGCCCTAGGCGGTGGATTAGAATTGGCCTTGGCTTGCGACTTTATCATCGCTTCCAACAAAGCCAAATGGGGACTGCCCGAAGTCACACTTGGTTTGATCCCCGGTTACGGCGGAACCCAGCGGCTGACAAGACAAGTGGGCCCGGCACTAGCGAAGCGAATCGCGATGAGCGGCGAAATGTTCACGGCCGCGCAAGGTTTCGAATGGGGACTATTCGCGCAAGTGTGCGATCCCAATGATGTCGTGACCACGGCGATGAAAATCGCAAGCACGATGGCCGCGCGCGCGCCCATGGCGGTGGCTTGGGTGAAAGAAGCGATTCGCACCGGGGGCGATAAAACTTTAAGCGAAGGCCTAAAGATCGAAGCCGATCTGTTCGCGCGCACGTTTGAAACCAAAGATCATTCTGAAGGGATCATGGCGTTTATTGAAAAGCGCCCGGCCAATTTCCAAGGAAATTAGAACAGGACTTAAAAATGGCGGAGCAGCCTCTTAAAAATCCCATTCGCGTCGTCACCGCGGCTTCGCTCTTCGATGGCCACGATGCCGCAATCAATGTGATTCGCCGAGTGCTTCAAGATCACGGCGCCGAGGTCATTCACCTAGGGCACAATCGCTCGGTGCTCGAAGTCGCCGAAGCCGTTTTGCAAGAAGGCGCGCAAGGCGTGTGCATTAGCTCTTATCAGGGCGGGCACATGGAGTACTTTAAATATCTAAAGGATCTTTTGGATCAAGCGGGCGCGGGCTACGTCAAAATTTTTGGCGGGGGCGGGGGCGTGATCGTCCACGAAGAAAAAGCCGAGCTCGAAAAATACGGCATCACTCAGATCTTTCACCCGGATGATGGCCGAAGACTTGGCTTAGAGGGCATGATCCAGCAGATCATCGCGGCCTGCGACTTCGACATCGTTGAAGCCGCAAAGAATTCTCACTTCGGGGAAAAGAGCGAAGCTTTCTCGGGCAGTCCCATCCCGCAAACGGCTTTGGGCGTAGCCTTAAGTGCGATTGAAAACGGCAAGAGTCCCAAAGGGCTCGAGCCCATTCTTGATAAATTCAAAAGCAAGAACGGAAAACCCTTAGTGCTGGGAATCACCGGCACCGGCGGCGCAGGTAAGTCCTCGTTGATAGATGAATTGCTGGTTCGCTTTATGAATCAGTTTCCAAAAGCTCGGATTGGCGTCGTTTGCGTCGACCCCAGCAAGCGCCGCACTGGCGGGGCGTTGCTTGGCGACCGAATCCGCATGAACGCGCTGAGCCGTCGCGGAACGTTTATGCGCTCGGTGGCCTCGCGTGGATCGGGTAGTGAGATCGCGGACGCCTTGCCTAAGATTTTGGATTTTCTTAAAAACTATGATTTCGATCTACTGATCGCCGAAAGCTCAGGCATCGGCCAGGCTAGCTCAAAAATTCTTGAGGTCTGTGATCTTAGCCTTTACGTGATGACTTCCGAATTCGGGGCGCAAAGTCAGCTCGAAAAAATTGATATGATCGATTATGCCGATTTGATTTCGATCAACAAGGCCGACCGCCGGGGGGCTTTGGATGCCCACCGCGACGTGCAGCGCCAGTACCGCCGGGCTAGAAAGATCTTTGATCATTCAACCCCTGTGCCGGTGTACCTGACCCAAGCTTCAAACTTCAATGATCGCGGCGTGAACGAACTGTTTGGCGCTTTAGCGAACTCTCTAGCAGCGAAAGGCGCAAAAACGTTTGCGCTAAAAACTCCGCCCGCGCGCGGCAGTGAAAAGCAGACGGTTGTTCCGTCGGAACGGCAGAACTATTTATCCGAAATCGTCGGCGCCGTTCGCCATTACAAGAAAGACGTCCATGAAAAGTCCACCGCCGCTTCGAAATTGGGCGCGGTCGAAAATTTGAAAAAGGCCTTGGGTAAAATTCCGGCGGAGCTCGAAAAACCGCTTAAGGAATGGCGCGCTCAATTCAGCGATGCGGATTGGAAAGAACTGAATTCTTTTGAAGCGCTTCGGGCCTCTTACTCCGGGCCAGAATTTTCCTACGAAGTCCGGGGCCGCACCATCCGCCAGCCCCTGGTCAGAAAAAGCCTTTGCGGCTTAGATATCCCCCGCGTGGTTTTGCCGAACTACACCGATTGGGGCGATCGCTACCGCTACCTTAAACTTGAAAACGTTCCCGGTAACTTCCCCTTCACCGCCGGTGTTTTTCCCCTCAAGCGCAGTGAAGAAGACCCTGGTCGCCAGTTTGCGGGCGAGGGAACGCCTGAACGCACAAACCGACGCTTTCATTACTTAAGTAAAGGCCAACCCAGCAAGCGTCTCTCCACCGCCTTTGATAGCGTTACCCTCTACGGTGAAGATCCAGACCCGCGCCCCGACATTTACGGCAAAGTGGGCGAGAGCGGTGTCAGCATCGCCAGCCTCGAAGACATGAAGAAGCTTTATGCGGGCTTTGATCTTTGTGACCCGTCGACCAGCGTATCGATGACCATCAACGGACCAGCGCCGATGATCCTGGCGTTCTTTATGAACACCGCCATCGATCAACAGGTGGGAAATAAAGAGCAAGAGCTCGGCAGAAAGTTAAGCGATCAGGAATTTGCGCAAGTTCACGCAGAAACACTTTCTATCGTGCGCGGAACCGTGCAAGCGGACATCTTAAAAGAAGACCAGGGACAAAACACCTGCATTTTCTCGATCGATTTTGCGCTGAAAATGATGGCCGATATTCAAGAATATTTCGTTAAGAATAACGTGCGAAACTTCTATTCGGTCAGCATTAGCGGCTACCATATTGCCGAAGCGGGCGCCAATCCGATCACCCAGTTGGCGCTAACACTGTCCAATGCTTTCACCTACATCGAATACTACCTTTCGCGTGGCTTGAAAGTGGACGAGTTCGCGCCGAATTTAAGCTTCTTTTTCTCAAACGGTTTAGATCCCGAATACACCGTCATCGGGCGAGTGGCGCGGCGGATTTGGGCTATTGCTCTGCGCGATAAGTACCGGGCGAACGATCGCTCGCAAAAGTTGAAATATCATATTCAAACCAGCGGTCGTTCGCTACACGCGCAAGAGATCGACTTCAATGATATCCGCACGACGCTCCAAGCTTTGATCGCTATTTCGGATCAGTGCAATTCGCTGCACACCAACGCTTACGACGAAGCGATCACCACGCCGACCGAAGAAAGTGTACGCCGCGCGCAGGCCATTCAATTGATCATTAACAAGGAATTCGGACTCGCAAAGAATGAAAATCCTCTGCAAGGTAGCTTCTTCACCGAATGGTTGACCGAAGCGGTAGAAGAAGCGGTGCTCGAAGAATTCTTGCGCATCAACGAGCGCGGCGGTGTCTTAGGTGCGATGGAAACTCAATATCAGCGCAGCAAGATTCAAGATGAATCCCATCATTACGAAATGCTCAAACATAATGGTGAGCTTCCGATCATCGGCGTAAATACCTTCGTCGATCCTAAAACTTTGAAAGAAGGCTTCGTGCCGCCAAAGATTGAAATGGCACGCGCGACCGCGGAGGAAAAAAAGCAGCAATTGGACAACGTCCGCGCGTATCAGAAGGACCACCTAAGCGAAACCGAGAGAGAGCTCGAAAGGCTTAAAAAAGCAGCCGTGGGCGGGGAGAATATCTTCGAAGCCCTGATGTCGGCTTCAAAATTTTGCTCACTCGGGCAGATGACCCATGCCCTTTACGAGGTCGGCGGTAAATACCGCCGCAACATTTGACCGTTGTGGTTTTTCATTCGCCAATTTCAAAAGGAAAGGCAGAAGACTGGATTCACCCTGGGATGCCAGGTGAATCAACTTTTGGACTTCCCCCCCAAGATTCAGGCTTGCGGGGTCCACATCGGGTACGGTCAGAATATCGGGATGCCGGGTTTCAAGCTCGCTTCCGGTCAAATAAAGCTCTTCAAACATTTTTTCGCCCGGACGAACTCCGGTAAAGGCAATCCCGATTTCCTCTTCGCTTTTCCCCATAAGCGCGATCAAACTTTTAGCTAACTCAAGGATCATCATGGGTTCGCCCATTTTAAGCACGTTGATGTCGCCAGGTTTTGAAAGTGTAGCCGACATCAAAACCAAAGAAACGGCTTCTGGAATCAGCATAAAATAGCGATTCATTTCCGGGTGAGTCAGCATCACCGGCCCGCCGGCATTGATCTGCTCGGTTAAAACGGGGATAAGACTTCCCGAACTGCCCAGCACGTTGCCAAAGCGCACGGACGAATAGTTCTTGCGTGTACGCTGACCGAATTCAGACGTCAGAAGTTCACAGACCCGCTTGGTCGATCCCATAGCCCCCACGGGATTGACCGCCTTATCGGTGGAAATCATCACGAATTTTTCAACGCCCGAGGCTTCACACTGCTTCAACAGGTTCCAGGTGCCCTGGACATTGTTGAGCACCGAGGAAGCCACGTTGGCTTCGACAAGATGTACGTGCTTGTAAGCGGCCGCGTGAAAGACCACCTGGGGCCTATGTTTCTTGAACACGTTTTCCAGACTTTTCAAATCCTTGATATCCACCAGCACGGGAATCACGCTGTCGAAGTCCTGCGTCTTGGGCCTTAGCTCGCGATCAATTTCGTAAAGGTTGAATTCAGAATGATCAAGTAAGAGCAGACTCGCAGGACTATGGCGCGCGATCTGCCTGCAAAGCTCACTGCCGATGCTGCCGCCCGCTCCCGTAACGAGTATCGTTTTCCCAGAAATCAGATCTTTGACCGAGGGCACATCGATTTGCGCCGCGGGCCGATTCAGCAGATCCTTCAATTCCACCTGACGATAAAGCGCTTCACTTTGGCTTAGGATCCTTGGCGCATCGAAGTGTGCAATTCTTTGCACGCGCACATTCAGTTTTCTGCCCAAAACCACAATCTCACGCATAAGATCGGCGGGTGGATGGGTGATGGCCACGACCAAATCGGTGGCGCCCGACTGCATTAACAGGTTTTCCATCTCGGCGTGATTGCCCAAGACGGGCAAACCATGAATCAACTTATCGTGTTTATGTCGATCGTCGTCGATGAATCCCAAAAGCTCGCGGTCCCTTTGTGGATCACTTAACAAGCGCTGGGCCAATAGCCTGCCGTTTTGACCAGCCCCGTAAATCACTAATTTGCCGAGCGGCGTTTGCGTTTTGCTCGGCAACATTTGTCGCTCAAAAAGACTGCGCCGCGCAAGGCGGGCGGACATCAGCAGCGCCGTGCTCAAAAGCGCATCAATCACAAAGAACGAGCGCGGCAGATAGCCCACTTCCGTCATCAGATAAGTCAACACGATCATAAAAGTCATCGACAGCAGCGAAGCCTTGGCTAAGCGGATTGCATCGAAGGTCGAAATATAGCGCCACATACTTTGGTAAACACCGAGCGCCAGAAAAGTGAAAAGCTTTAGGATGACAAAGGGGGCCGCCAGTTGGTTAAGCACGCTCAAGTGTTGAGAGATGTGAGCTTCCCCTAAGCGTAAGTAAAGACTGGCGTACAAGGAAAAAAACAAAAGAAGGGCGTCAAAGCCCATATGCCGGAAGCTAAATTTGCCAAGGAAGCGAAGGGGGTGATTTTTCATAGCTATTTGTTTATCCCCCTTGTGTTCAACTCCGTCAAATCCTTAACAAAATCCTGGTGCCAACAGGGCCAGGCTGGGTTAGGTTTTTGGCGTGTTTCAAGTGCGTTTAAAAAGGGCCATCGATTTTGTAGCAGCCTTGCTGGGTTTGATCGCCCTTAGCCCGCTGTTATTGATTGCGGCACTCTCCGTTGCCGTCCTGGATGGTCGGCCTGTTTTTTTCAGACAAGTCCGGGTCGGTCGCAAAGGCGCAAGCTTTTCGCTGTGGAAGTTTCGCACCATGCGTTCGGCCAGTCAGGGACCGATGATTACGGTCTCGGGCGATCCGCGCATCACGCGTACCGGTCGGTTTTTACGCAAATCCAAGATCGATGAGCTTCCGCAATTGCTCAATGTGCTGAAAGGCGAAATGTCCCTCGTCGGCCCCAGGCCCGACGTGATGGAACACGTGAAAAGGTATTCGGAGAGAGATCTCGAACTGCTCAATTGGTTGCCAGGAATCACTAGTCCCGCGTCCCTGATTTACGCCAACGAAAGCCAAATACTGGCTTCCGTCGACAATCCCCAAGAGCACTATGATCGCGTCATCATGCCCCACAAGAATTATATAAATCTGACCTACGCGAAGCAGGCCTCTGTGCTGAGTGATTTAAAGTGGATTCTGTATACAATTTTGCATGGACTTGGCATTCGTCCCTCGAGCTTGCGCAAAGCTATGGCGGAGCTCAGTGGTGGGTTTCCGTCAGATCGAACCAGCTATTAGATTAGGATAGGGTGTGGCCATCCCCCTCACGCGAATCGCCACCCCCAGGTGGCGATTCGCATGAGGGGTGATTGGGTCTACTTCAATGTAGTTCTGTAATTTCAGAAATAAAGCCTCTGGCTTACGGCCGTTTGTACCCT
>JBEIHA010000058.1:0-13042 GCA_040381635.1 Pseudobdellovibrionaceae bacterium | reverse complement strand
TCATCTGATCGGCGCCATGGATGATGAATTCGTCAAAGCCGAGCGCCTTGAAATGTTTTGGAACGCCGTTAAAAACAAGGCGGGAAGTTATTTAAAACTTAACTACACCAAACATAAAATCCCGAGCGAACGTCCGGAAATTGCGGCCAGCTGGATCTACCAAATTCTGCGCGGTCATAAAGGCATCGCACAAGGGGTGGTTTTTGAGGGTGACCCCTTCGCGGGTGAAGCCCGCAGTGGCGATTTGGTGATCCCTCTCAAGAAAGCAGGTTTTTGTGAAACTCTTTTACGAGCAGCACGCGGGCCTTTCTAAACAAGACACGCTCTTCCTGCATGGGAATCTGGCCTCGCACCGCTGGTGGCACCCCGCACTGAAAGAGATGAAAAAGTCCGCCGGCCCCGGCCGCGTGGTCTTAAGCGACTGGCGCGGATGCGGTGAAAATGAACCGTGGCCCAGCGATCGGCAGTTCACCATTGAAGACTTGGCCAAGGACAATCTCGAGCTCCTTAATAGCCTCAACATGACCAAGGAGGTGGCCCTGGTCGGTCATTCTCTGGGTGGATTGATCGCTCTGCAAATGATGATTCTCGATCCGCAGCGCTTTTCGCGCGCGGTGTTATTGGACCCGGTGGGGGCCAAAGGCGTGGTTTTCGACGAATCCATGTACGAGGCCTTTCGCCAGATGGCCGCAAGTGCCGAACTCACCCGAATGGTGATTTTAAGCACGGTTATGAACAGCGAAGACTTGGCCGATGACTTCAAAAACAAAATTGCCGACGACGCGTTCAAAGCGGTGAAGGGCATCGGCGCTTCGGTGCTGGAAATATTAAAGACGGTGGACCTGACCACCGGGGCGGCCCAAGTGCGCGTGCCGACACTGATTATTCACGGCGAAAATGATGCGATTATTCCAAAGGCCGATTCGCAAGCCCTGCAAAGGATTATGCCCGATGCGCAGCTCGAAATCTTGGCTGGCGGCGGGCACAGCTGGAACGTAGAAAATCCACAGGCGTTCACCGAACGCGTGCAAAAATGGCTTAACGGCTAAGTATCCCAAGATGTGTGTTGTGCCCGCAGGCCTCGCAGAGTAAGACGGGATCTCGGCGGGGGCCGAATTTTTGAGGGGGAAATTGTCCGTGAAGGCTACTTTACTTATCCTTATCTTATTGCTTGCCGCGGCCTGCGGGCCCGAAGACTCCAATCTCGATAAAGAGTCACAGGAACTCGATCGGCTTTACCAAAAAAATAAAGAAACGATGGACGCCCTAGCCGGCGACTACACGGGAACGGCGAGCGACATCAGCGGACGCAACCAAAAGGTAAAACTGCGCCTTAGAAGCTTCAGTATTTTTTCGCCGAATTCGAATCGGATCGAACTGATCGAGATTCCAAATCTGTTGGGCTTTATGACTTACGATTCTACCGATTCGGTCACTTTGAACTTCAATCAAGGCAACTATGACAAGCGCACCCAAACCTTGCGCCTGAACGGTCTGGGCGAAGGGGCCGCGTTTTACTTTATGGAACTACGCGTGAAGGGCGACAGCTTGAGCGGCGAATTTTTGCAGCGCAGACTGACTTCGCAAGTGTCACTCAAAAAGATCGAGAACTAGGAATTGTCTTTGAAACTTTCGATTTTCAAAATGGTATTTGTTTTTGTCGCGCTGATGGCGACCAAAACCTTGGCGCAAAGCCAAGACGAGCGAACACAGAGTGACTCCCCCCCATCCAGCACGCCCGAGCCACCGGATCGCCGTAAAGAGGAAGAAGAAAAAAAGGAGGAAGAAGAAAAAAAGGCTAAGACCAAAAAGCTTCCCACTGCCCAGCCTGGCAGCGACAAAAGTGGCTCCACACTTTCCTTGAAGGAATCGCTTCGCCGTGGCTTGGAATTCGGAATCGAAATTGCTCAGGCCAAGTCGCTTTTGCGCAAAGCCGAAGCTCAATACCGAGTTTCTGATTCCTTTCTGTTCCCGACCGTAAATTTGGTTGGCCAAGCCGGGGCACAGAAGGCTTCGGCGGCTTACAGCGGGGGATTCACCGGATCCACCGGCGAATCTGAACTTTACCGAGCCTACCTTTCGATACGTCAGCCACTCTACCTGGGGGGCTTAGTCACAGCCGGCCTATCGGCCAACCGGGTGCAGATCGAATCCGCCAAGCAAAGACTCTTCGACAGCAAACAAAAGTATGCGTTTTCCGTGATCGAAACTTATTTGAAGGCTTCGAAAGCCCAACTGTTGCTCGCTCTTTCACGCGACAATCGAAGTATTCTTAAATCTTACTTTCAGGTCACCGCACGCTACGCTTCGATTGGCCGATCAAAGAATATCGATCGCCTCACGGCCGAAGCCAGTTACAACTTGAGCGAAGCGGAAGTCTTAAAGGCCGAAAGCGAACTAGAAAGAGGTCTTCAGGATCTGCAACAGGTGACCGGCTTAGAAGTGCCTTTGGATACAAACTTAGAAAATGAAGCCCCCCTTCAGCCCGTTGAGACCGGATCCTTAGACCAGCTTTATCAACGTGCGGTCGAAAACAATCCAGAACTGCGCGCACTGGAAATGGACGTGGATCGGCAAAAATATTTAAATGACGCCAGGCTGAGTGATCATTTCCCCAGGCTTTCGCTCGACGGCACTTACGGCTACACCTCGCCCGATCGTCCGAATTGGATCAAAGACACTTCTGAATCTTGGACAGTCTTTCTGAACCTGACGATCCCGATCTTTTCAGGCTTTCGATCTCTTGCCGACCGAGCGACTTACCGTGAAGATGTGTTTTTAGCCGAACGCGAATTGGCTGGTAGACGAATTGAAATTCAGCGAAGCCTTGCCAAGTCTATGGTGACTATCACTCGTGAATTCAACCGACTGAAGCTGACTCAAGTTTCGGCGGCGGGGGCCAGGCGGGCGATGGACGTGGCTTTGCGCGACTATCGCAACGGGCTACTTTCGAGTTTAGATGTTTTAAATATTCAGCGCACCCGCTTCGATGCGGACAAACAATTCGCCGAGGCCCAGTTTTCGTATCAGTTGCAGGTTCTGCAATTGCGGCGCGATCTCGGCACCGACCTGGAGAAAACCTATGCCGCGCTTAAGTAAATTTGTACTTCTCTTCTTTGTCGGCCTTGTTGTCGCCCCTGTTTTCGCCACCGACTTCAAGGCGCCGGCCAAGGCTCCGCAAACCAATCTGATTCGTGAAAACGAAGCTCTGACGGTTTTAATTGAAGACACCGTACAAATTCAAAAAGACGATTCCAGGCGAGTTTACGCGCTGCTGGCTACCTCTATTAGCGCGGAACGACTAATCATTCATGCGAATGAAAACAAGGTGCGCTACCCTCTCGAATCCGCGCGCGGTGCGGTTGGTGCGCAGTGGGGCTACTTGCCTTTTCAATTCTACGGCTACTTCGGGATCTTGGGCACGGTTCACTACACCTATCTGGAACAAGCGCAGGAATACAAAACCGCGCTTCATTGGATGACGGTGGATCTGCACGCGATTTATCGCTATGAACCGACCCGCCGAACTTTGCTTAAGCCCTTTTTTGGATTGGGTGGCGGAAGCCAGATATTTATTCAGCGTGGCCCCACGGGTTACGACACTTCGGAAGCCCAAGGTGTGGCGTCAGGAATCTTGGGAGTCGCTTGGAATCTGACAAGCACTTTCAAAGTCCGCACGCCTTTGCTTTGGGAGCTGACCTTGCAATACAAAAGAATCAATGGTCCAGAAGAAGAACGGATGAACCTCGACGGGGAACATTACTCGGTGGGAATGGAGCTCGCATTATGATGATCAAAGCACGTCATATTTTAGTGGAACAAGAGTACGAGGCCAAGGATATCGAAAAGAAATTGAGCGAGGGCAAAACCTTCGAAGATATGGCCAAGGCATTTTCGAAATGTCCATCGGGAAAACGCGGCGGCGATTTAGGTGAGTTTGGACGCGGACGTATGGTGAAAAGTTTTGAAGACGCGGCCTTTGAATTGAATCCTGGGGAAGTTTCGAAACCTGTCCGCACCCAATTCGGTTATCACTTGATTCAACGTTACGCTTAAATGTTTTCCATTTCCTTCAGGCGCGGTTCGCACCAAGGTTGATCGGACGGACTTAGCTGTTTGAAATAGTCGCGCATCCTATCTAAATGTTCGGCAAAAACACTAGGCTTTGACCCATGGATGACCGACGCCACCGCTTCGTTCGCCCAGAACAAATCGTAGGCGCTGGCTGCGTTAGCCTTGCAAAGTGCGAGGCAGGACATGGCTTCTTCAAGGGCTTCCCCGAAATAGCTTGCGGCCAGCAAACTTTTGCTCAAGCGGAAATGGGCGGCCTGATGTTGATTCCAGTCGCCGACGAGGAGCCAGTATTTTAAGCCCGCACGCGCGGCGCGAACCATAAAATCAGTCTCGAGAGTGCTGCGGCTTTTTCGAGTTTCGAGTTCAGCGGCCAAATTATTGCCCGTGACCGCAAGCGATCGCAGAGCTGGATCGTCATTCTTCAAACCATCGGCGGTGAGTTTCAGAGCTTCACTAAAATAAGCGATCGCACGATCAAATTGACCATGACCATTGACGGCCGAGGCCGCCACGCACAAAACGCGAATTTGATCCGAGTTCAAAAGATCATCCACGTTGTCCGCCATGCCGCCCGCCAAGCGCAGGGCCGCGATACTGCGGTAAACGGTGTGACGGTGTTCGGCCGAATCGGCTTGGGATTGTAGTCGCTGCAGCAATTCAATGCCGTCGCTCCATTGCCCCAGATGTTCTCCGAAGACGTGAGTGACTAAGGAAACAAGTGGTGGAATCTGATCTTGAGTGGAAACCATTGGGATGAATTCTCTTAAGCGATGGGCCACCGCGGTGCTTTGGTCTTTATGATCCGTCCAAGCCTGATCCACGAATTTATCAAAAGTCATGACCAGTATTGTGCGGATCATTGGCGTGGTAAGCCAACTAAATCCATTGAGCATTGCAAAGATTCCATCAGGACTCGAATTTCAGCGAACATCCGCCGATCAACTCACAATGAAAAACATCGCGATTCTCATTTTGATGCTCTTCGTAAATGCCTGCACCACCGCGCCGCGCGAGAGCGATCCCGAACTAGGGCCCGATGTAGTCTACCCACCGCCCACCATTCAAAAGGCTCCGCTTCAGGATCGCTTAGGTATGCGCCGCTCCGCTGATGATCTGGGTTACGCTGAGAAACAGTTCAATGACTGTGCACAGACCGGCACTTGCCGTTCACAATACTTTTCTGTCGTGCATTTTCAGTTGCTATGTCGCGATTCCGAAGGAACCGTGTCGAACGTACCTCTTCATTTGAAGCCGCTGACTTCAAACCGCGTTTCCTGGAAACTGGGAAACCTGACCGGACTGACCGGCACGGATACGCAAGGATTTGGTCAATTTTCTGTTGTTTCTGATCAGTCTACGCGAGGCCAACGTCTAATTCTTCGCATCGGAAAGCAGTTGATGGGATTTACGGTGTCGGAAGTCAGCAAAGTGGTTTTGCCGCAGAACTTTTGCATATAGTCCAGTCACAAGCTTAAAGCGTCCGTAGAAATTCTTCGCGTGGAACGAAGTACACCAAGCGGCCTTTGCCCTTGATGACTCCCGCCGCTTGCTTGGCTTCGGCACCCCGGCCCCAAAACAAGTCCACGCGGTGAGGTCCTCGGATAGCGCCCCCGGTGTCTTGATCGATCACGAAGCGCGATGCTTTTTCCCAGGCCGCGGGATCACGGTCCGCGGCCGAAGTGAATTTCGGCTTTTCGAATTCCAGAAAGGCTAAGGCGCCCTTTGGAAAAAAGCTTTGATCCGTTGCAATCGTGCGACCCGCAACGACTTCGCTGCCAAAATAGGTAACGCCCGCAGTCTGAAGTTTTCGAAAGAAAACGTAGCTGGGATTTAGATTCATTATGCGACGAGCTTCTTCTGGACCTACTTGGCGCAAATGGTTTTCTATAGAATGCATGGTGATTTTATCTTTAGGGATAACGTCCTTTAGAAACCGGCCGATCGGTACATACGGATGTCCATTTTGGGCCGCGTAGCCAAGACGAATTTCTTTTCCGTCCTTAAGCTTCACTACGCCGGAACCTTGAATTTCCAGAAAGAACACATCCACCGGATCCGCCCAAGCTAAAACTTCGGATCGTGGACCGGATTCGATTTCAAATTGCGCACGGTCGGGGAATGCCACCACTTTTGGTATCTCATCTTTACCGTTCGTCGCCAGCATTCGACCACGCAAAATGGAATCGCGTGAGCGTTGCTCCAACCCCGGCGGAACGTTAGCGAAGGTCTTCAAGTCGATCACCACCAGGTCACGGGGAACCGCGTAGATAGCTTGCGTGAATCGTCCAGACCTCTTTAAGGCCCCTTCAATGACGGGTTCAAAATAGGAGGTGATGAAAACCTGGCCCCAGTCCTCTTGTCCGTAAACTTCATAATGCTCAAAATTGGCATCGAGCGTTCGCTTAAAAGTTTCCCCCGACGGATCTTCTTTAGCTTTCCCTAATAAAAATTCGAGCGAACGTGCGTAAGTTTCGCTTGGGATTTGGCGTGGGCCAAAGTTGAGTTCAGATTTCAATCCGGGAGTCCTCAACTGTTTGACGTTGGCTTCCAAAGCACCAACTAGGCTTAAGAAATCAAGGTCGTCGACCAGGGTGGACCGTGTCTTAGAAAGTCGCATGGCCTCGGTCGGCGTTTTGATCGGACCGCGCGCGCAAGACACCACTAAACAGGTAATGAACGCCAAAATAACCCATGGGAAACGCATAAAGACAGTCTGAAAGAAACCTCGGTCTTTGTCCAGTTCGGTTTCACGACCTCGCCTCCGATGAGCTTTAACCAGCAAGGTTCAACCCCGAGGTGCATCTATGAAAAATCCTGCTCCCAAACTGCTTGTTGCCGCCCTTGTGCTCGTTTCAACGGCGTGTGGACAAAACTCGGCCTCGGTCATTAGTGGCGAGGTAATGAGCGAAGAAGAAATCATAGAATCTGAAGGCACGGGCGTCGCCCCCTCGGATTTAGGCGAATTCAAAGATGTGGATCTTAGCGCGTCCGAAAAATCCCAGGTTCTCTCACAGTACGCACATCTCGACCCAAATCGCATAATTCCTACCGAATTACTTGAAAAAGCCGTCACCTACTTTGAAGCCAACAAATCACTTTTTGCCAATCAAGAATATCTGTCAGTGATCGATTTTTCGAAGAAGTCCACAAAAGTACGATTCTTCGTGGTGGACCTTAAGTCGGGCGCCGTTTGGGCCATGCACACCGCCCACGGCAAAGGCAGCGATTCCAACAATGACGGTATCGCCGAGTCATTTGGCAATGTTTTGAATTCAGGCAAAAGCTCACTCGGCTTCTACCGCACGGCCGAAACTTATATTGGACGTAACGGAAACTCGCTTCGCTTAGATGGATTGTCCTCAACAAATTCGAAAGCGCGTTCGCGCGCGGTCGTGATCCACGGGTCCAACTACGTCAGCGAAGTCGATAAAATCCAAGGTCTAAGTCTTGGCTGCCCTGCCGTCACTCACGCCTTCCGCGATAAGCTAATTGGTCAAATCAAAGAAGGTAGTTTAATCTACGCAGGTCTTTCAGGCATCCGCTAAAATGGATATTTCCAGTGTCTCATTTTGAGATACTGAAAATATTGAATTCGGCAGTGATTTACACGCCGGGAATTGGTTGTACTTCGTTTTGTGCGTGTGCGTGGCTATAGTCTTCTAAGGGCGGGGGCCAGAACTTAAGAAAACCTTCGCGCGCTCAACCATTTCGGAACTTCGCGGCCGTAGACCATGTCGATCAGACGTTTTCCGGTGTGAAATGAAAGTCCAATTCCGTGGGCGGTGTAGCCGCCAGCGAAGAAGACTTGTGGGTCATCAGGTAAGGAGCCGACCATCGGCTCGCCGTCTTTGGCGAATCCCATGACGCCCGACCAACGATGCGTCACCGTTGCGTTTTCAAATTGAGGTAAATGTTTGATCACGAATTGATGTAAGGCTTTCTGAATCGGTTCGGTGATGTGGTCCGAAGTACCGACCTCAGTTTCTTTTTCAACCTGGCGAAAGCCGCCGATCAAAAGCTCGCCGGTCGGCAATTGACGAAAGTAGTCCAGGTAGAAATTCGCGTAGCATGGGGCATCCATAAAACGCTTCACGGGCGCCATCATCAAACATTGACCGCGGGTTGCGTAGATCTTGTCCGCGAACCACGGATGCAATTGCGCCGAGTAGCCATTTAAATTCAAAAGAATCATCGGTGCTTCGAAATCGCCTTTGTCCGTCTTTAGTAAACGAGTGCCTTCCACGGTCTCTTCAATTCCGCGGGCTTCCACGCCCTCAAAAAGATCTACCTTCAATTTCGAAAGCATTTGCTGAATCAAGGCCACGGGATTCACCGAAGCGTCGTCCAAATACCGGATGCCTCCGCGAAAGTTTCTAGCACCCACGCGCGGGAAGATTTGCTCGCCCTCGATCACTTCAGTGCGGATCTTTAGGCCATTCATGATCTTGGCCACACCTTGAAGCTCAACAAATTCATTTTCTTGCGCTGCTAGGGAGTAAGCCCCATTGTGTTCGAAACCCAGCTTATCGCCGTCCCCTTGAATGATTTCTTCTTTAAGTAAACGCAAGTTCTCTTGCGCGAATCGCCAGATTTCGGTCGCGCCCTCGAGCCCGTGCTTGTTGATCATGCGATTAAAATGTTCGACGGATCCGCAGGTGATAAAACCGGCGTTGCGTCCACTCGCCCCGAAAGCCACACGCGTTTTTTCCACGATCGCTATCTTTAGTGACGGATCTTCTTTCTGCAGCCAGTAGGCCGTGGACAGGCCTGATATACCCGCGCCAACAATAACGGCATCATAAGTTCGCTTCTCATTCTTCGGTGAGCGATCGAGCCAGTAAGAGGTGCTCATTCGGTCCTTTCAGGATTTTTCTCTAAGTCCAAGTACATTTCCAAAGCTGTGCACTGACACGGAGGCCTGAGACAGCGGGTGCAATTGTAATCGACATCTTTCCAGTATAGGGGATGTTCGGCAACAACTTGAAAGCCCAACTTGAGAAGATATTTAGTGGAAGAATTGTTCGGGCTTTCCATCCAAGAGTGGCAAACAACACCTTTAGCGCCGGTCATTTTTAAGCGAGCCAGGGATGCTAGGGAAAGCTTGCCGCCCCAGCCCTGCCCCTGAAGATTCGCGGCGATAAACAAAGACTGAAAATACCCCGTCTGATTCTGAGAATGTGGCCATTTTTCGGGCTGAAGACCGTGCCCTTTACCGTGATCCCATGTCCCCGGGGGATAGGAGAAACGCACGGCGCCAATGTCCCCGTCTTCGTTGGTTAAGACCAACGAGCACATCACGGCACCGCCACCCGAACGCTGGAAAATACCAACAAGTTCTTGGAGCGTGTAATAACCGGCCCCGATTTCGCGGTCCGTGAACTGGCGGAGTGGTTCGAGGTCCGTCTTTTTAAGCTCCCGAATTGTCCACATCAAGTCGGTATTCAATTACGTAGCGTATTCATTGTCAACTGGCCTGGAATCCGCCCTACCACGTCTAGAGCAATTATGCTCTTCTTAAACCCATGATAAAACTCATGGTGTTTGCGTCACACCTCTTCGTATTTTCCGCTCACGCGTCAAATACCGTGATTTGTGAAGACGGCGTCCGCAGCGTTAAGGTAACGGCTACGTTTGCAAGATCCAAGTCTGTCGCACCGTCTAAATTGGTGATCGAGAGCGATAAAAAAACCAAAGACATCGACGTAAAGCAAATTTCACGATTTATCCGCAATGACAAAGACTTCTACATTCTATTTAAAGTGCAAACGAAGGCGGGACTGCACGAGCTCGAGCTCAACACCCGCTTCAATAAATCCGCGCGTGGCCGAACGGGAAGCTCCGGGGTACTCGTCAATAAAACTCAAAATGAAAGCTTGAATGTGACCTGCAAGTTCAGCTGAACTTGGGTTTGTGTTTTTGCATGAAGGTAAGATACTGGGATTCGATCAAATCGAGTTCCATCTTCATCCCGCAGCTGGAACATTTGAGTTCCGGGGGCGCGGCAGTGATGTGCACAGGATCGCCCACTTTAGCGATGTTGACCAGAAGTTGGTCTTCACGGCCACAGTCTTCGCAAAAATACGGAACGAATACCGATTCGATTTTTGTACGATCGCTCAAAAAACCTTGCAGAGTATTGGCCTGCTTTAAGACGGCGGGGCTGCAATGAATCAGCTTCACATCGCGCTGGACTTTCAACACCTTAAACCACTGAATCCAGTTGCGTACGCCAAGAGAATTGACCAGCGTGATGCCCTTAAGGTCCAAAACAAGATCACCTTTGACGGGCTCGTCAAGTTCGGGAAGCTCAGCCCGTTCATCGAGCCAGCCTTCGAGCACCATCACCGTGCGGTCTTTTTCGATCTTCACTAAAGCTTTGAATTTCATAAAGCGATGCTTTCGCCTTCAACCCCGAAGTGCCACAAAACACCTTCGCCGGAAAGCCCTGCGCGCTGGCGCGAACGCATCAGTTCGCTGTAGTATTGCTTTGTCTGCTGCTCGCCATCCCAGATGGACTGGTCCGAGGCCGAGGGATCATGGTGCATAAATACGACCTGTTTAATGCCTTCGCGCAAGGCCAAATCAATCCCGATGGGCCCGCTGGAATGACCCCAATTGATTTTCTCAAGCGCTTCGCCAAAGGAATACTGGGCATCGAAGACCATCAAATCGGCGTTTTGATAAAGTGGCAGATCAGGCCCCAGCTCTTCAGGGGAAGTCCGAATACCTTCAGTGTCCACGCACCAGGCCACGGACTTACCGTTGCTTTCGACCCTAGCGCCCCAGCAAGGGTCTGGATGATCCAATTGATACGGCGTCACCGAAAGATCGCCGACCTTAAAAGGCTCGCGCGGTTTCACTTTGTGAATGTGAATTTGGGGACTGATGACTTTATAAGGTACGGGAAACTGAGGTTTGCGGAAAAGGATTTGTAAGGCCTCTTCCAGATCTTCGTGGACCCCGTAGAAATGCACGGACTTGCCCTTCATGTAAAGTGGCACGAAAAAAGGCAGCCCTATCAAGTGATCCCAATGAAAGTGCGTCAGGTAAATATGAAATTCTTTGCAATGGGGATCGTTCAAAGTCAGATGATCCGATAAACTGCGAATACCCGACCCGCCGTCGATGATCAATCGGTGAGAGGCGGTGGTGATCTCCCCGCACGAAGTGTTACCACCGTAGCCACCAGTCAGATGAGACGGCAGCAGATCCAAAAATTGACTGGCGTTTAATGGACTATTGGTTTTCTTGAGCGCTTCGAATTGCTTGAGGACCTCTTCTAAATGGCCGCGCAGCCGGCCGGGAGCGACCGGCGAAGGCAATGAACCACGAACACCCCAAAGCTTTACGCGCATACACAATATTTTAATCAGAATTTCTCAGCTTACAACGGGACCGAGTCATCCCGGACAAAAGTCGCCCTTGACGTTGGAACTGGACCGCGTCCCTTAAGGGTGGCGCTCAACTTGGCTTGGTAAAGATCTTCTAACGCCTGATACGTGGCTTCATCTTCTGTTCTACGTAACGCTTGAGCGATGGCTTGCAAAGTCGACATGCCCTCAGGCGTATGCTCCTGACGAAGATGTTGAGAACCCGTGTTAGGGCTAGAAATCATCACTCGCTCGATGTGCGCGATTTCAGGGTGACGGAGGGGCACTTTCGAAGCCTGTCGCCAATTCCCGTCGGGCACGATCAATTGAATAGGCAAAGAAGATTCGGCCACCAATTCAGGAGTGAGTTCGCGCGCGCCCTCGACCGGAAAGAAAAGGAGCGGGCGATAACCCGTTTTTAAGCTCGCGGCCAAATCTAACGGTTCAAGGCCGCGCACCAGAATTTCGGAATGGACCAAGGCCCGCACCGCGAGTCGCCCGGTGTTCGTGGTGCGCTTCAATTCCTTCACGTGGATCACGAGCGTCAGGTAAGTGCGCAAATTCAAACGCGGCATCTGCGCGCAAATACAAAGCGACTTATGAAGCGCGCACGCCGGGCACGGATCTTTTGTTTTGCGACTTCGGGTCGACGGCGCAGAATTAACCCTCAGCATGAGCACTCCAACCCAGTTGATTGAGAACCGCCGAAAAATCGGCCTCTAGCGGAGATCTCACCTCGACCGCTTCCCCGCTAGGGGGATGGCGAAAAGCAATTCGAGTACAGGCCAGGAGCAAACGCCGGCTGCCGAAGTGCGTTTGAAAAAAACGATTATGTTTCCCAACTCCGTGATTCACGTCGCCGACGATGGGATGTCCAAGGTGTCTGAGATGCCGGCGGATCTGATGTTTACGCCCGGTCAAGGGCTTCGCACGCACTAAGCAGTAGCGCGAAGTGGGATAGCGATCGACCTGGATCGGCAATTCGGCTTGCGCCAGAAGTTCGAAATCGGTCACGGCTTCTTGCGCGTCTTTGTTCTGATCGGCCCCACGGTCCGCGCGGTCGTCCAGCTCTTCGAACAAGGGATAATCCACCCTGACGCTCGGGGATTTAAGAACCCCGCGGGCGATCGCCAAATAGGTTTTGCTGACTCGGCGAGCACTGAATTCTTCAGCAAGCGCTCGCGCCATTTCTTTGGAGAGCGCAAAGATCAGCGCCCCCGAAGTCGGCCGATCCAGACGGTGCACTGGAAAAACCTGGACCCCGACTTGATCGCGCACCATCTGCATCGCGAACTGCTGCCCGTCCGCCGCGAGCTTCGTTCGGTGCACCAGGAGCCCTGCGGGTTTTGACACCACCACCAGGTCACGATCTTGAAAGAGTACGGGTAAGGTCATGATGGGGCGCATTCCACCTGATTTTGGGTGGACGTGCAACCAACTC
Organism: Pseudobdellovibrionaceae bacterium; assembly: GCA_040381635.1. Lineage (GTDB taxonomy): Bacteria > Bdellovibrionota > Bdellovibrionia > Bdellovibrionales > UBA1609 > JALHOQ01. Next base: position 157 of record JBEIHA010000058.1, on the reverse strand, counting down.
CGGGAAGATAATGCCCTTCAACTGTGAGGTAAACGATGTCTGAAGATATGAAAGCCGAACTTGAGCGCCTAAAAGCCGAAAACGAAGCCCTAAAGAAGGCCAAGCCTGACCGCGGGACCATGTCCATGAAGGTCAGCGAAAAAGGCGCATTGTCCAT
>JBEIHA010000057.1:0-13248 GCA_040381635.1 Pseudobdellovibrionaceae bacterium | reverse complement strand
TTCCAAAGTTGAGTGTCTTGAAGAATATTTTCGATGTTCAATGGAGACCTTTATGGCGTTTTTGGATTGTCGATTTTTGGCGGCGGCAACTCACGATCAGACTTGTCCTTTTTGGGCGACTCTTTTGTCAGATATTTTGGTATCCCCCGGAGTTCTCGTCAAGCAACGTTAGTGCCACTTTTGGCTCGCCCCTTGCTAATTTACCTATTCGTTGTAGATATGATTTCTTAAACCGCTTTAGGCCGAGGCTAGCGGCGTCAGGGCTTAAAAATGGCTCGGCCCTGTCTAATTCCTCGGCACAGGGTGCTCATGATACGGATCTTGTTTTCAATTTTTGCTCTGATCTTGTGCACGCCTGGGGCTATGGCTTCAAATCGTGGTGGGCCATTTCCGGGGGCGGACTGTCACGGCGATCTGCTTTCCCGCCAGCAAAGCCGACTGGGCATAGGCGTTTTGGTGGAAGGCCGAGATGGCGTCAAGTATTTGGGTGTTAGTCCCTATGCGGGATCTCTGCACTCGGCTATTTTGACCCAAATTAATAAGCGTCTATCAATAAAACAAATATTATGGATGGGCGAGCTCCGGTTTCACGTCGCTGGGGGGGTGCCGGTCCTGGTCGAAGCGAATGAAACTTCGGGTCACTTCAAAGAATTGAGAAATTCGGGGTTCGAAGCGCGAGGCCGAAAAGTGCCGTTGCACAACTCTGTGGAAAACTTGCCGGGCTCGGTGCGCTCGACCGAATTCAAAGGTTATGCTTTCGACGTAAACAATATGCGATTAGCGCCCGAGCTTCAGAAAGTGCAAGCCGACGTTCGTCATTCGATCGGAACTTCACTGCAGGCCGTCGCCACAATCACCCTAATCCTGGCCATGGATTTCACGAGCGCGGAAGATAAACAAAAGCACTTGCGAGATTTCCATCAGAAAAATAGAGAAGACCTGATCTTGGTGAACTGGTTGATCGCGAGTATGATCGAAGATCAGCGCTTGAATAACGCGGATTCCGCCTTTCTATTGACCCTAATGTCGGCATTCAAGCGAGATTTGCCCTTAGTGGAAGAAATTGCGGCCACCGACCTAAGCGCCCTGGACGCCGTTATGCAAAGGCTTTCGGCGCTGATCAATCCCCGGCTGGGTGAGGCCACGCTCGAATTATTTCGTCTGCCCTAATCTTTCTGATAGCGAACAATCGCCGGCCGGTAATCAACGCAAGACACATGGCCACCCTGAGCCAACGCCACCACTTCTAATCCGGCGCGCGCTGGTTCGGTATTGTCGATGTCGTTTCCGTAGTCAAAGTTGATCGCCGAAGCATCAACACCCGGGATCTTCGCCGGATCTAAACCCACCCGAAATTTTTGGCCCAGGTTATTGTCGTGATTGTAGTTGGTACCGGCGCAGTTTACCTCGGTTCCGTTGTCGAGGTAGCGCAAGCCCGTCAGGGCTTCGTTGTCAAAGTTATGTCCGCGTCCAAGGTCATCTCCTTGAAGAATCACGCCACCGCGGAAGCGAATCAAGGTGTCGCGAGTGACTTCGCTGCCCATCGGTGAACCTGGATTGTTAAACCAGATCAAATCGTAGCCGGCTGTATCAGAATCCAAAAGTCCGTCGGCGGGCTCTTCGATTTGCGTTACTAAGTACCTTTTGAGCAATGTTTCTTTGGTGTAAACGCTATCTTCCGGATCTTCCGAGCCGCGGGCGTGATCCATGACGAGGAGTATGCGTGGATTGTTCACGGACGAAGCGTAGCGAACGACGGTTTCGGCAATCAGCTGAGCGCTGGTTCCGTTCACGACTAATTGAGAATCGGCTTCATCACCCAAAGCCATTTGAAGTTTGATCGCGGGTAAATAAACCGATTGTCTCAATTTGGTGCGTGGGGCGCGCGTTCTTCTTTGTTCCAAAATTGCAAAGAATAGAGTTCAAAATAACGGCCTCGTTTATTGAGTAGTTCTTGATGGCCGCCTTTTTCGATGATCTCACCCTTGTCCATCACCACGATCAGATCGCAGTGCAAGATCGTGGAGAGTCGGTGGGCGATAATTAAACTGGTGCGCCCGCGGGTAACGATCTCGGTCGCCATTTTAATCTGTTTTTCGCTCACCGAATCGATGTTGGCAGTCGCTTCGTCTAAAATTAAGACGTCGGGATCAAACGCCAAGACGCGGGCGAAAGCCAAAAGCTGTCGTTCCCCCGCACTCAGGTTTGAACCTCGCTCTTGGATATGCCCATCGAGGCCGCCGTGTTTACGCAAAATGTCGTGGCATTGGGCTTGTTCCGCGGCCCAGGCCGCACGCTCGCGCGAAATTCTTGGATCGAATAAGGTGATGTTCGAGAGGATGGATCCGCTAAAAACGAAGCCTTCTTGTTGCACAACGCCCATGCGGGGACGCAGGGCCTGCGGGGCGAGTTGTTTGATGGACATCCCGTCGATCAAAATATCGCCTTCTTCCACTTCGTAGAGTTTCTGCAAAAGAGAAATCGTCGAAGTCTTTCCGCTGCCGGTACGGCCCACTAGAGCGACGGAGGTCCCTGGCTCCACGTTCAAATTGATGTTCTTTAACACGTAAGGTGAGTCTTCCGCGTAACGAAAGCTTAGGTTTTGAAATTCAATGCGGCCTTCCAGGCGCGGTTTCGCAAAATCAGAACCCTCGCGATTTTCTCCGACTTCGTCGAGCAAATGAAAGACGCGATCGGCACTGGCCAAACTATTTTGCAATTGATTGTAACGTTCCAATATCGTTTTCAAAGGCTTGAAGAAGCCTTGAAGTAAAAGGATATAGGCCGTCAGTTCCCCCAGGGACATTCCATGTTGTTCGACCATGTAAGCACCTAAAAAAAGTGCGATCGCTAAGGCGAACAGATTAAAGCCTTCAATCACCGGCCACAAGGTGGCGAAGAGTTTGATCGTCGAAATCTGTAATACTTTGTACTCGGCCGAAAGCACATCGAAAAAACGGCGCGACTCATTTGTTCGGTCAAAAAGCTGCAGCACCTTCATGCCGCTTAAGCTTTCCGCGGAAAACGCGTTGATCATCGCCAATTTACGTTTGGTGGCGCCAAATTGAAAGCGGATGCGTCGGCTTAACAGCACGCAAATATAAAGCAAGGGTGGCAAAATCAGCACGGTCGTGCCCGTCATCATAAAAGAAATCACCGCGAGCGAAACAAAGATCGAAAGCATTTCGACGGTGTTCACAAAAATGGCGGCAAAGCCCTGACTGAAAAGTTCACCTAAGGCGTAGACATCATTAGTCACGCGGGTGACGGTGCGGCCACTCGGGTTCTTTTCGAAATATTTCACGGGTAAGCGCTGAACGTGGTTCATTAGTTTTTCACGAATTTCAAACAGCACCTGATTGCCAAAGCGCTGGATGTAATTCGTCTGCTTAAATGACAAAAGCGCTCTCAAAATTTCAATCACCAAATAGGAAGCGGCGACGTAGACGATGATCTCGCGATTTTCTTTACGAATGCCTTCGTCCACCGCGTAAGCAAACAGGAAGGGCAGGCTGCGGCCGACCACCACGTAGGCGAAGACCAAGGCTAAAGAAACAAACACTTGGCGTTTATGTCGCCACAAAAACAGCCATAGCTTTAGGAAAAGCTTTTTGAACGTCAGCTCTATGGCCACATTGTCTTCGGTAAAAAAATGGTGGCTCACTTGTGAGCCTCCATCTGCATTTCATTTAACACTTGATAGGTCGGGGATATTCGAATCAGCTCTTCGTGACAGCCCAAGGCCTCCATCTTCCCGTATTTTAACACCAGGATCTGATCGGCTTGGCGCACGCTGGCTAAGCGATGGGAAACCACGATCGAAGTGGTTTTGCGCAATTCATCGTGCAAGTGCGACAAAATCAGCTCTTCGGTCTTGGCGTCCACCGCGCTTAACGAGTCATCTAGAATAACGAGCGGCGCTCGGCGAATCATCGCCCGCGCCAGTGTCATACGTTGCTTCTGTCCACCCGAAAGATTTACACCGCGTTCACCGACCAGGGCTTCGTACTGACCCGGCCAAGCGGCAATCTCTTGATCCAGGCGCACATGTGCGGCGGCAGCACGCACATCTTCAATGTCCCAAGTTTCAAGTCCTAGCGCCAGATTTTCGGAAACCATGCGCGAAAACAGAAAAGCGTCCTGCGGCACCACCCCGAACAAACGGCGAAGTGAGGATAATTTAATTTTTTCGACCGAGATCCCATTCACCAGTATAGTTCCTGACGGAACCTGGTATTGCCGCGTCAGCAATTCGATCAAAGTGGTTTTGCCAGATCCCGTCATCCCAACGATGCCCAAACACTCGCCCTGGCGAACCTCGAAGGAAATATTTGAAAGAGCCGGCAGAGCAGCGCCAGGGTAGCTGAAGGAAAGGTCTTTCACTTCTAGTTTTTGAAATTCAGAAATTTCAATTTCGCCCGTGTCGGGGACGTCGGGTTCGTGTTCGAGCACCTCACGAATGCGCTTGAACGAAGCGCGGCCCTCTTGAATATGGCCGAAGGCGATGCCGATCGCCGACATCGGCCAGATCATCCGTTGAATGTACTGGTAAAACGCAAAGAATTGCCCAAGCGTTACATCGCCCGCAATCACGTCGCGGGTGCCTAGCAAAAGTAAGATCACGCTGCCCAAAGCCACGGGCAATTCTAACGAAGGACCAAAAAAAGCATCCCACCAAGACACGCGGTCGCAGGCTTTGCGGAAGCTTTCACTCTGAACATTGAACTGCGTGGTTTGATTTTGCTCCTGCGCGAAGCTTTTGATCACGCGAATGCCGCTGACGATTTCTTGCGCCGAGCCAGAAACATCGGCGAAGCGGGCCTGGCGCGAATGATATTCAATATGCAATCGATCCAGGATGGCCTTCACCGCTAAAGGGACAAACGGCATAAGCGCTAAGGTCTGCCAGGTCCAAGAAGTCGAAATAAAAAGCATTTGCGGCAAGATCAGGCCAATCAAAAATATTCCGTCGAGCAAAATCAGGAGTCCCGGACCGATACCCATACGAAAAGAATTTACATCGTTCGAAATCAAAGTGATCAGTTGGCCGATTTTACGGGGCTTAAAAAATCCCGGCCCCAAGCCGGCCATGCGATCGTACACCCGGTTGCGTAGATCTTCGGCAACCGTGTGGTGAAAGCGCGCCCAAACTACACGCCACATAAAGCGAAACACGGATAAGAATAAAATCACCACGAAGATCCAACCGACCATGCCGCCCACTTCGCGAAGCGGGGCGCCGCCGGTAATCATATCGATGGTTTTTCCTTGAAGAAAGGGCACCAACGAATCCATTAAGTTGGTAAGAAAAAGCCAAACCGCGCCGAGGGCGACGGTGCCCTTGTGCTTCTTGACGTAGAACCAATAGGGCCGCTTTAGGAGTTCGGACTTGTCTTCGGCCATTAGGGTTGGGATTCCATAGGCCGCAGGATAGCGGGGGCTTGCTGAACTGTCTTCGCTTGACGCGCCAAACTGATAGCGGTGTGCCCATATTCTGAACTTTCAAACTGAGTTGCGACCGGCTAAGATGCGGGCGCGAGCAATGGGCCTATTGGTCAGATACAAGGGAGTGGGATTGAGAGAATCTGGCGAAAGTAAATCATTGGATAGAAATCTTACGCCCGAAGAAATCGATATGAGTCAGCTTTTGAGAAATCTATCGCTTTCGCCCGAGCAAAGACTCAAGGAACATCAAATCGCACTGAATCTCGTCATCGAGCTTGAAACGGCTGGTAAAAAGCTACGTGAACAATCTAAATAATCTTCTCAGCTTGCTGTTGGAAAATGAAATTGAATTTGTTCTCATTGGCGGCTTCGCGGGAGTTGTCCACGGTTCCACCCAAGTGACTCGAGACTTGGATATCTGTGCTTTGATTACGCCAGCACAGGTAGAAAAATTGAGAGCCGCTCTCAAAGACCTTCACCCCAGACACCGAATGAATCCGGTCTTTAAGCCATCTTTCCTTACCGAGCCTAAGGAGCTGGGAGAGTTGAAGAACATCTATCTTGAAACTGATCTTGGAGTCCTCGACATAATTAGCGATGTCACCGAGGTTGGAAATTTCGAGCAAGTGAAGGAAAACTCGGTCGAGATAGAGCTCTTTGGTTACAAGTGCAAGGTGATCTCAGTCGAGGCCTTAATCAAGACTAAGGAAAAATTGGGTCGCCCGAAAGACAACTTGGTTGTGGCTGAGTTGAAGGCCTTGCGCCGCGAGAATTCGAAATAGATAGAAGTTCCGAGCCTAATGAATCAAGTTAAGCATCAAGGCTTTTTGCGACAGTTTTCATTAAGTCCAACAGCGGTAAAATAGCAATGCCTTCCTTCTCGAGGGCGGTATTGCCCAGATATGCGACCAAGGGCTGAATTTTTTTATGTTCAGCCGCGAACTTTCGCAAGGTTTTCAGGTCTGTCGGTCCGACATTTTGACTTGCTTTGACCTCAATCGCAAACCCACCGTTCTCGGTTTCCAGGATCAGATCAATTTCGGCCCCTTTGTCTGTCCGATAGGTTGAAAAGCGTACGGCGGCACCTTTCGATTGCGCCAGGTCCGCCAACTGATTGAAAACGAGGGTCTCAAAGAGACTGCCGACTCGGTCCAGACTTGGTGTAAAATTATTGAGTAGGCCATTCAAAGCGCCAATATCAAAAAAGTAAAATTTTGGATGTCGAATAAGGCGACGTTGCGGTGAGCTTGCGAATGCGTGAAGCTTGCGAATGATCAATGTATCTTCAAGAATCTCAAAAAACCTTGATGCCGTCTTTTGAGAAATTGATGCTTGGGAAGCCAATTTTGAAAAGTCGACGAACTCCCCATTTTTTGCTGCAGCCATGAAGAGGAAACGAGAAAATCCCTCAATATTTTTTGTTAGAGCTTCGGCTTGCACCTCCTCTCTCAAGTAGGTGCCGGCATAACTTGTCAAAACGGCCCGCTTCATTTTGTTATTGGGCTCGGTCATGATGCCAGGCAAGCATCCGTAACTCATCAGCTCATTCAGTGATCGATCACTTTCACCTTCAAGAAGGTGAATCCCCCCTAACGAGTAGGTCACAAGGCGTCCCGGCAGCAGATTGGCGTTGCCTCTTTTGAGTTTTCTGGCGCTTTATCCGCTAAGAAAAAAACGATATTTCCTTTTGTTCTGATCGATAAGCGCTTGAACTGTATTTAGTTTCTATACATCATGTCCAAAATACAGCGTAATTTAGACATGATGTATACAAAAAGGTCACCTCCCTAATAGTCTTGAGCGTGAGAGCCTTTTTGCCTTTATTGGGATCACTCCACCTGCTGGCGGTCTTGGAGAGTCATCAATTTCGGAAGCCAGAATGTTCGACTGCCATATCTTCAGTAAATTGAACGCGCCTCGACATTGCTGCATCAAAGGCGCCACTAAGTTGAGGATTCTGCCGCCCAAAGATGTCATGGGACGCGTGGAGCAGTTGCTCCAAGTTCGGAAACTATTTCTGCCACTTCGAGAGGCTGTAGATTCTAGCTTTCGATTCGCCTTTGGTTTTGAGTGCGCGCTTTTTTACCAGCGTCGCCACGTCTCGCTCCACTGTGCGGCGTGGGACATCAGGCATCCATTCGACCACATCTTGTATGGAAAATTCATTCTGCTTTTTGGCGTGCGCCAAAATCTTGCGGTGTCTGGCCTCTGGTGTTTTTCCGGCGCTTTCCCGCAAAAGCTTACGGCCTTCTTCCACAACTTCTTCCGCGGATACGGCAAAGCATTCCGCCAAGAACTCTAAAATGGGATGCAACGATTCCAGCGAGCGGCTTTGGCGAATAGCCGTGTAGTAGCGGTCGCGGCCACGCATGATGGCCGTCTCACTAGGTACGAACCTCGCGAGGCGCTGGCCGCTCAGCAAGAGCAGCAAATGTTGCATGAGGCGCACAGTGCGGCCATTACCATCGGCAAAGGGAGGTATGGATACAGCGATAAAATGAAAAGCAAAGGCTCTGGCAAATGGACTCATATCTTTGGTGTCATCGAGCCAGCGCCAAAGGTCATCGAGCAGGGCTTTGAGTTCATGCGGTTGCGGGCACTCGTCAATTTTCTCTCCGTTGGCGGCATTAACGATGCTGACTGGTATTGTGCGAACACGCCCGCACTGCCGCTCTCCAATCAGTCCCTGGGTAACTAGCTTTTGTAGGTCACACATATCGGCAACCTTCAGGGGCCTAGAATCTTCGATCAGACGTTCCACGTAATCGAGAGCCTCGTGATAGTTCTGTACTTCTTTGACGTCTTTCTTAGAGCCAGCCACGCGCTTACCCTGGAGGACGGCTGTCACTTCACTCTCTCCGAGATTATTACCCTCAATCTGATTTGAATAGGTGATGGCTCGAACCTTGGCTTTACGCAGGAGCTTTACCTCTTGCGGGGTGCCCAGGTGCTCATCCAAAAAGGGCTTGGTTTCAGCGATACGCATAAGCGATTTCACTAGGGTGTCCGTGTGAACCACTTCATGGGGAATCTTCAGGCGACTGAGGTGAGGGTATCTTGAATCCATGACACATTGTCCGCCACTTGCCCGCCACTGTCAAGGTGGCGGGAATGCCAACCCCAGTTTGCCCGCCATTTGTCCGCCATCCGCCAGGTTGGCGGGAAAGGCTCATGTGGAGAGGATAGGACATTCAATATAGGTTTTTGGTCCCTGAAAGTGCAGCATCATTTCGAAGATGACTTCGCCGAGCAGCACTTCGAGATGAACCCGCAGTAGCACAAAGTGCGAACTCGTTCGGCGGGGAACTTCGACAATTTTAATCAATCGGCAGACTAAGAAACTTATCTGCAATGGATTCGTGTATTCAAAATCTTGAAAAACACCCTCAGCCAATCAAAGACTCACCGCAAACTTCGAAGATCCCTGAAATTCATTGCCAAAAAACCGGTCCAATCACACAATTTAAACAACAACCATCGCAAAACTAGATGTTAGATTTGAACGATTCGGCCTTAATTCTTCCTATCCGTCTAAATATGCGATTGAGTCGACCTCATAATATGATTAGCATTGGACTTGGTCGTCGGAGGCCCAATGTCGTCTCAATCATTTTTAGTTCTTGGGGCTATTCTTGCCGTGGTTCTAATGGTCATTTTCGCGCCAAAGCTGTGGCGGAAAAAAGTCCCACTGGAGTCTGCCACCAATCACAAAACCCCGTATGTTGTTGATTACTTCTTCCCCCGGCAAGTTTACCATCAAAGATGGGACGGAGACGGCTTGTGGGGTGGGTATGTTTTCAAAGCCCTTGAAGGAGTCACTAAGGATAAGGTGGTGTTTCACGATATCGTGTTGGGCCCTGATACTTACGTCATTTTGCAAGACCGAACGGACTTTTACCTGTTCGAGCACAAGTTACCGTTCAACCCTCTGCAAGAAAAAATTAGAGCGATCGAGGGGCGGCCCGCGCCGGTCTTGTGGACCGAGAAACGTGTTTTTCATATATTGGATGATCGCTTAATTGAGCTCGTTGGTGCCGACGGATCGTCTTTTCGGCGCGCTTCGGTGCAAGAGGGAGTTTTCTATGGTTACAATTATTTTGTCGATGAAAATAAAGTCTTCTACCTGAGCCACTTCTCACGGCTGACCGACGGGGGTGGATTCACTGTGGTGGAAGGATTGTCACCGAAAGTTGTGTTGAAGGAAATCGCCGGACCTGGATACCTATCCGATGGTAAGGTTGTGGTGTTCGAGGGAAAATTAATCAAGGTTGCAGACCTCACAACCTTTAGCCGGCTGGGCGAAAATGACAGGACCGAATACTACGCCTACGCCAAGGACAGAAATCACGTCTATTACAACGGAGAAATAGTTGAAGGTGCTGAGCCCGCGACGTTTGCGGCAATCGGTGAGTTTAGCACCGTCGACACCACCGTGATGAAGGATAGTCGCGCCGTGTATTTCCGTGGGAAAGCCGTGCCTTCTGTGGATCCAAAGTCTGCTCGAATGGAAGTCAGTGAAACCACATATTTGACAGACAGCTCGGGCCTACGCCTTCACCGGGAGTACGATACTCAAAGCCGCGGTTGGGTGCTGAAATAGGCCAAACGCCAATCTTTGCTCGGCAAAAAATCATTATCCGCGATGATAACGATGGCGGATTCCAAATACCGATTCCAGATGAAGACACGCTCTCGAAGCTTCAAGCCACATCAGTCACCTACAGATTTGCCACCGGGAAAAGCAAAGGCAAAAAGGCAATTGTGCTGAAGTCCGTCACTGATACAGATCACTCGGCCACAAAGGGCCTTGTTGCGAAGAACTCAGGATTTTCACTACATGCATGCACGTCGCTACTTCCTTCCAGCCATTTTGCAAAAGCTGACAACCGCACTCCGTGCCGCAACATCGTGTGAAAGAACACTGGTGGTCTCTAACACCTTTGACTGTAGGCTTAAGATTAGATTTCTGTGTGTCCACTAAAACGGGGGAGGTTCAGGGGTGATTGCTTCAACCTTTCCGTGCTCCTTTCTTGATTCGCATTTTCAAGCGCAACCACCTACGAGCACAGGACGGGTTTGCTCAATTGCCATACCATACGAGAGTCGGGCTGATGTCCTTGCCATAGGCGTCAGATAAATACTGACCGTAAAACACTTTTTTCATCATTACCCTATGTATGGCAGTACAAAGAGTAGGATCAAGCGATCAGCTTCTCGACAAGAGACGGGTCTTTTTTGAGAGCTTCGATGAGGCGAGCCGCGGCTCCTGAGGGAACATTGTGTCCCTGTTCCCAAGCTCGCACAGTTGGAGTTTTGATATTCAAAAGTGCCGCAAATTCGGGCTGACTCATGCCAAGCGTTTTCACACGGAAGAGCTTGATCGCCTTTGCAGTCCACGCAGGAGCTGGGCCAGGGAGTATTCGAATACGACCTCGTAATGTTTTCTTGCCGCGCTTATGATTTAAAACCTTACCTAGACCAACAATAAGTTCCTGCTCGACCGTTTTTTTCGACGGCATAATCCTCTCCTATTCATTTTTGATTCAATCAAAGTGACCGCGCAATTTATCTCACGGGCGATGCAAGGTCCCTGTCTTTCGAGCACTTTGACCCAAATCCGTTTGAACCTTTCCGCCTTTGACCTTGATGTGAACAACCGTCCCATCCCGCAGTTCAAGGGATTGATCGTCCGAAGAGAAATCGACATCATCAAATTCGACAGCGAGAATTTCGCCGCTTGGCGAATACCAACAAACTCCATTTCCACGAATGGCTTCTTCAGCGTCACCAAAGGCATCGTACCAGTGAATTGAAAGTGGTCCCGATCCTCCATAAGCCCGAAATGAGATCTTTGGTTTTTTCATAATTTCACCTTCTTGAGTTTTCTATGTTTGCTTCTGGGTTTATGTCCCGTTGAATAGGCCGAGGCAAAAAATGCGCCTTCGCCAGTTAGCTTAACGACGGCAAGGATGTATCGGTGGCTTTCAAGCCGATAAAATAAATGATACGTCTTTTCGCGAGAATGGGTCTCGACATAGACGTCGCTTGGGTCGCGCAAAATACGCTCCAGCAATTCAAGAAAAATGTCTTCCGGCAGTATGAAATGCCTTAGCGCATGATCCATCGCTTCTTTTTCGATGATCACGCGATATCCGATTGCGCTGGTTATGACGGCAACGATTTTTGGTTTCAAGTTAGACCTCGGTAAGCACGTGGATTCGTCAAGCGTAATATACAATATTACATACCATCAGATATTCAGCAACCCCTAAAAAAGAGAGATCAGTCGCTTGCAAGTGATTTCAAAAAAAAAGCCGGCTCCCTAGAGAGCCGGCTTTACGATTCCAAACTAAATAAACTAGTAACGCATTAGATCCGTGACGTTCAACTGACCGCCCGAAACCGTTTTGCTGCTCAAAACCGGCGTCTTCTTGACCGAAGCCAAGAGAGCGGTCTTCACTTCTTTCCACGATTTGTTCGGGAAAGCGCTGATGTACAAGGCGGCGGCACCCGCTACGTGGGGCGTTGCCATCGAGGTACCGTCCCAAGTCGCGGTGATCAAACCGGGAATATCGACCACGGTGTCGCTGTATTTTTCACTCTGCGTGACGGTCGAGAAAACTTTAACGCCGGGTGCGCCAAGATCCACCGAACGTAAACCCCAGTTTGAGAACGTGCCGAGATTTCCAGCTTCATCGATTGCGGCCACACTAACGATGATGTCGTTGGTGTAAGTCGCAGGAAACGCAGGCTTGGAATTGGTGTCGTTGTCGTAGCCTTTGCCTTGCTGATCACCGTTGCCGGCGGCAGCGACGAAAAGTACGCCTTTGGCTTCGGTGTAAGCGATCGCATCTTGCAGGGCGCGCGACTCTTGGCCGCCGTCATCGCCGACCGAACCCCAGGAGTTCGAAAGAACTTTGGCTCCGTTATCAACGCCGTACTTGATCGCTTTGATCGCGTCCGCGGTGGTGCCTTGACCTTTTTCAGTGATGAAGCGCAAAGCCATGATGCGCACGTTCGGAGCTACACCGGCGATACCTTTGCCGTTGTCGCCACGAGCCGCGACGTTACCGGCGCAGTGAGTGCCGTGACCGGGATTGCCGCCGCTCAAAAGCATGTCCATCAGTGAGGCGGTCAAATCGTAAGGCTTGTTGTCATTCGACGGGAAATCCCAACCAACGATGTCATCCACGTAGCCGTTATTGTCATCGTCGACGTTGTTGTTAGGAATTTCGCCAGGATTGCGCCACATGTTGTCGACCAGATCTTCGTGCGTGTAGTCCACGCCCGTGTCGATCACGCCTACGATGACTTCGGGATTTCCCTTGGTCGTTCCCCAAGCGGTGTTCACACCGATTTGGTTCATACCCCATTGCTTGTTGAACATCGGGTCCGCACCCGAGCCACCGCTGCCCGAATTGGGAATCGGGGGATTGTCGGTCGTCGGTGCGTCGCCCAGAGCACCCACTTCAGCCAAACGCTTAATTTCTTGGCGTAGGCGTGCATCGGTCACCTTGAAGTTCTTCAGCAAACCTAGCTTGGCATTGCGCTCCACTTTCAACACGCCGGGCATGTTCATAATGTTCATCATGGAATTGATGCCTCCGGGCATAGTGACCCGTGTCCAACCGGCGATGCCCAGGTCTTCCACTTGGGAGCCTGCGGGCAGGCGAGCCTGCATCGACTTCATCGTTGAGGATTGAGCTTCCGGTGCGATTTTTACCAGCAGTTCTTGCTGGGCCGCGAACAAACTGCCCGAAAAGACAGCAGCGGCGATGATGAGAATCCGTTTCATATAATAAC
>JBEIHA010000056.1:0-13304 GCA_040381635.1 Pseudobdellovibrionaceae bacterium | reverse complement strand
CGTTGGTCCTTTTGTTTCCACATTGAGTTTCCTGCGCGCCGCTCTGACGGGTCCCTCGGCCGCAAATGTGAAAGCCTACTTCATCGGCAGTGCTCGCTATCCCGACGCCCGCAAGCCGGTGCCTTTGAAAGGATTGGTCGAAGTGCTCGAACTCGGCGTGAGCGCCGATGCACCCACTTGGCAAGAAGGCGCAGCACTTCCGTCAATGACCGTGAATGGCTGGGGATTAAAGGCCCCGAGGTAGTTTAAGAGCCGAGGCTTACGGCCTCGGCGTTTGATTCTGAATTTCGAATAAAATCAAAAAAGTTTATACGCAACGTTTCCTGTCTAGACAGGAGACATTGCGTTATTGGAATCCAACGGCGATCAGCCGGCCAGATTCCAGTTGATCGGCGAGGGCGATGGTTCAGTCCATCCAATTCATTAAAAATAAACTAAATGAGTTAACCCGTACGTATCGTCCGCCACCATAGGCAGCCAGTAGGATAAGCCGGCGGAAGTTTCCGCCACCGGCTGACTTTTATGCAGCCACTTCGGGAACACATAGCCCGCCAGAAATCCAATCAAGGCCCCACTGGAAACATCGGTCACATAATGTTTATCGGCCGCGACCCGCATGGCGGCCACGACCGCGGCCAAGCCCATCGCGCTGCCGCAGGCGACCGTGTCGCGATAATCGCCGTACAGGCGCAGCTCGCTGTGATGTAGGCAGGTCAGTCCCGCGCCGGTGAACGCATAAACGGGATGGCCGCTATAGAATCCCTCTAGGCTCTCCTCACGGTCGATGCGAGAACAGCCGGCATCCGATGAAGGGTTGCGGCGGCAGTCGCGCACAAACGGACGTTCGCGGCCCACCAAGGCTTTCGTAGTTCCGGTCAAGACCGCGGTTAATCCAAATGCCTGAACATTGATATTAGAAATACGTCCTGCTTGGCGGGCTAAATAGGGATCAACGACCACGGGCCAGGCGACGGCTAAAGTCAGGGCCACGTTGCTCCATGCTTCGGCGTCTTTCCTTTGGCCCGCGGATGAAAAGCGAAACGCCGATCGACCGGCGTCGTCCAAAAAATTGGCGTGGCCTAGGTTTCCGCTTTGTTGTTCGATTTGAGTGTAAGCGACCAAAGCACCGGCCCATAATCCTGAGCCAATCCAGTAATCGCGGGGGCGAATGGGTTCCCACTCACGAGCTGCGGCAGCAAGTGAATTTGTCGGCGCGAGAATTACGCCAACGAAAATTAAAATCAAAAAGTTTATCTTAGTTCGCACTGCCGCAGTTTAAGCCTGCGACATTGATCACGTCACTAATGACGAATTGTTTTCCGGCCGCGCTAGCATTCGTGTCGAGAAATTGACACTCCGTCGGACAAAAAGACCACCCCGGTTAATCATTGCGGAGTCGCCGTCCAGTTTTGAGTGCTTCCATAATATACATTCGTGTAGGTCCCGCTGATCGCGGCGCGCGGAGCACCACCCGAATTGGCCGCGAAAGTTCCAGTGAAAGTGTCACCGTTTTCGGTCAACGTGAAGCTTACTCCGCCGGCGGTGCAAGATCCCGTCAAGGCGAATGGATATCCAGCGTGATATAAGACGCCGCTTAAAGAGCTGCCGCTGGTTTGCAAAGTGGCCGTCGCCGCGTATGTGCCTAAGGTCACTGCGTAGTTTCCGTTGCAGACCTTTCCAACATTGGGATTGGCTACGGTGCCACCGGCGACAACATTCACCGAAGCCGTCGCCGAGCTGCCCAAAGAATCACTGACGCTCAGATAAACCATCCCTGCCGTATTCGAGGCCGTATGGATAACGCTTGCACCGCTCGAACTACTTAAGGTTCCACCGCCGCTGGTGATGGTCCAAGTGTAGGGGCCCGTGCCACCGATCACCGAAAACGTCGTCGTCGCACCGGTCTCAACGCTGGACTGCGAGGCCGCCGCCACTAGGGCTTGCGGTTGTGTCAAAGCTGCGGGCGCCGTCGAGGCCGCGCTACCGCCGCTGCTTTTCGCGCCGCAAGCGGTGAGGAGGAGGAAAGTCGCAAAAACTGTGAAATAGGCAGACATGGGGGTCATAGGATCTCCGTGTTTACATTTCATCATAGAGTGGGAGTGTTGCGAAAGCGTGGAAGTGTCAAACATCTCATTCTGAGACTAGGACTGTCAAAATTCTGGTGTCGAACTTCTGGTCGCCGACTTCGGTTTGACGGCGCGGCGATCCTGCGGCAAGTTCGCGGCAGTACAGAAGGAGTTCCCTTGAAACGCGCCACCGTAGTCAAAGTTCACCTCGCCCTGGCTTCACTCTTCTTGCCTTTTCTCCTGCTGATTCCGTTGAGCGGTGGATTGTATTTGCTTGGTCAAAAGGGCGAACAAGTCAAAACCGAAGCTTTCCGGATTGAATCCCCTTTGCCTTTAGAAAATACCGATGACTTTTTCCGTCAGCAGTTTAAGGAGCAAGGACTGGACTTCGATTTCGAATACATCCGTGTCAGCGGCAGTGACTTCACATTTCGGCCGAGCTCGCGGCTTCATTATATGGCGTCAAAATCGGAAAACGGCACCACGGTCTATAAACTTGAACCGGATGTGATTCGCCGGTTGATGGAAATCCACAAGGGTCACGGTCCAGTATTGATCAAATGGTTACAAACCGGCTTCGCGCTCGCGATTATCTTGGTCACTTTGTCGGGCGTTTACCTGGCAATCAACATTCCTGCCTACGCAAAAACGATGGGAATCTGCTTTGGAGTGGGATTATTGTTGATCGTCGCGGCCTTGTTCTAATATCACGCAAAATATTTTGGCTAAGTGCACGAGTTGTCCGGGAGCCAACCTACCAAGCGTAAGAGAAATTCACCGACGAATTGTGATCCAAGGTGTTGTGCTTGAACGAAAGATTGCCGTTGTTACCTAAAGCGCGGTCGAGGCTGACCTGCATTTGATTTGTAAGAGCTGAATATTCGCATTTTACGTTCACACCACTTTGCAAGCGAAAACCGACTTTGTCCCGTCCCAAAAAGCCTGTGCGCAACCGGTAGTTCGAGCTGGGCGACTCTTCGTTGGCGACGGTGGACGAGGCTGGGCCGCGACTCTGCGCCTGACCATTCCCAAGTTCAAATCCGGACCAGTCCTCGAATCGATTTTCAAATTGTTTTATTTCGTCGGTTAGATTGTGTTTCAAAATTTCATTCCCCAGAGAATTGAGGGAAGTGGCGCGAGTGTGATCCGGGAA
Source organism: Pseudobdellovibrionaceae bacterium (assembly GCA_040381635.1). GTDB lineage: Bacteria > Bdellovibrionota > Bdellovibrionia > Bdellovibrionales > UBA1609 > JALHOQ01. The sequence goes on along the minus strand of JBEIHA010000056.1, from coordinate 10,085 downwards.
GTATGGCGAGCCAACTTCCGCGGACACATCCTCGGGAGCTATCTCACGAATATCGCGATAATCATTTTCGAGTGAAAAGTTTTGGAAGAGTGCGAAGCATGTACTAAGACCCAGAGCGATCTGAAATGTACGTAACCAACTTTGTTTCACTTTGATCCCCACTCAAGCTTATCGGAAAATCGGACCCCATTCGTAAACAGTGCAATAGGAACACCACAGGGGAGAGCCCTCAGTGTTCGCCGCTGGCGAAAGGCCATACACTATCAAAGAAGTAAACATTGCGAGATCCCGCGTTGAGACAGTCGGGGTCTTTTTCTCAGCGTTAAAAAGGTCTAGACTTTGAGATAATCGGGGGCAAATTTAAAGAGCCGAGAGAGAAAAACCGAAATCTATTCCATGAGCTCATTACTCCGTTACAAAAAGTCAGGTGGCTTCTATCAACTGTTGTCTCTGATTGAGACATTCGGCCCCCAGAAAAAAGAAAAGTTCCTTGAGATGATCGAGGCCGAGAGCGCCGCCTGGGCTCAGGCCTTGCGCGATAAGATGATCACGCTCGAGCGGATATTTAGCTGGCCGGACCAGGTTGTGGTGGAAGTCTTTAAACATCTTCCCATTAAAAGCCAAGCTTACGCTCTGCAAGGTCTTAAGGAAGAACAGAAGGCCAAAATTATTCAGTTCTATTCTTCAAGCGAACAGCGTCGCTTAAATGACGTAATAACCGAAAGCCAACCAAAGCCCGAGGAAATTCAGGCCACGCTCTCGAAGCTGATCGAAGTGTCGCGCAAAATGATTCAGGATCGCGAACTTTCTCCGGACAAATTTGATGCGGCCCTGGTCATTCCCGAAGATTATGAATCAAAGTTAGATTCGCAGGCGGGCACTAAGTTTGGTGGTTCGCGGACTTCACCCGAGCAGGTGAAGTTGGTCACGCCGCATGCCCTAGCTAACGCGCGTGCGGAAATGGGTGGACCTGCGCCCGATGGCAATGCTTCGGCAGAAGTTTATCAGTTACAGCGCACCTTGGCCACCGTGCTCAAAGAAAACAAAGCGTTGAAAGATGAAGTCAAAACGCTTCAGATACGCTTAGAAAATATCAAAAAGATGGCCGCCTAATCTAATTCAAAGATTATGGCTGATGTTGAATACGGATCTTCAAAGATTCATTGCGACGGATATAGTAAGGATCGGTCGCGCTCAACACCTGGTCGCTCAACTTCAAACTGGTGTCACCATCGATATCTTTGGCGAACACGATGTCTTCCTTGCGGGCGAGCTTTTCGTTCAAGAACACTTTGGTGTTCGCGTGCGTAAGGTTGCCGTCAAAAACAAGTGGTGTCATGCGGAAATTCTCTTCGATTTTTTCGTAGAAATAGGTGAATTTTAAGCTGGCGCCGGCTTTAGGAACCTGGCGAAGCGTGACTTCGCCACCTTGTATTGAAAACTCGGTCTTGTCCAAAGCCTTACCGTCCAACCAACCGCGTGCGCTGTCAGTGCGAATGGCCTTGTCGCTCAATTTCCACTTTTGTTTGTATTCGGGGCGGCCGGTGGGCAAGCTGCTGGTGACGCTGTCGCGTTGAACGCTGCCCTTGGCGGTCGACACCACCACGTTGCGTTTTTCAACCGGCAACGTGGGGTTTAAGCCTTGATTTTGATCCACCACGTAGGTGATGCGGTAGGTGGTGTTGATGCGCTCGAGGATTTTGCCGAAAATCGTATCTAGAGTGATTTGCTTAGCGATGACCTTTTTGAATTCAAACCATTCGCCTTGGCTGGCCGAGGTGATGTCCGGTTGCCCTGCGATCGGGGAATTGTATCCTTCAGCGGGTGGAGTAACACTAAACACTTTGATGCCAGCTGTCTGGACCGCTTGATTGACCTCGGCGATGCTCGGGGCTTTCGCATCTTCGCGGGCCTGGTGCTGGGCAAAATACTTGCTTGGCTTTTCGGGGCTGTAGAAATCCGCATCACTGACCAAAATTACAAAACGCTGCGAATCCGACTGCCACGGAACTTTAGTGGCTTCCAGCAGCGCGCCCATCGAGTTTTCTTCCCAATCCAGCTCGCCGGGGTATTCACCCTGACCGCGCTTAATGGAAAGTCCACGAAGTTCGTTGCGGAATTCCGTGACCTGCGCGGGGCTCGAGTTATCGAAAAAACGATCACATTTTTTAACGACAAAGTCGCCGAAGGTCATAAGGCACATGCGGATATGATACTTCGGGTGAGATTTTCGGATGAATTCTTCCAACCGGACTTTCGCGTATTCGATAAACGGGCCCATTGAGCCGGTGATATCGACCGCGAAGACAATGTCCACCACTTGGTAGGATCTTTTCTCATCGGCTTTGACGGAGAACTTATCCACCGGGATATTGTTTTCAAGGACGCGGAAATCCTGCGTCTTTAACTGATCAACGGACTTGCCGTCGTTGGATTGTACGCGGAAGAGCACGGAAATTTCGTTAGTATCGAATTTGTCTTGTTTGACCGTGGATTCTGAACGGCGGAAATAGAACTCACGTGGGCCGAAATTCCGAGCGTCGGGCTTCTTCGGGGCCGCGGCGGGTGCGGGACGGACCGAGCCAGTAAGATCTGGTGCTTCGACCGAGCAGTTCACGATTGAAATCAATCCAGCTATCAAAAGTGCACCTTGAATGATTTGTTTCATAAAGAAGCCTCTTTAAGCGTGGGGCAATCCTTGACCCGAGCTTTGTAATTGTCCAGTTCGTCCATCCAAACTTCGTCGGAATTGTAAGGGAAGACCAAAACATCGCCTTGGTCTTCGACCTTCGCCAGTTTGCTGCGCTGGCCTTTAAGAGATTCGTCGACCGCCAAGCGCTGAATCACTTCACCTTCGATGATGTGCATGCGATTTAAATTTTGGCGATACTCTTTTAATTCTTCAGCGGCCAAGACGCGTGCGCGCTGAAAGGCCAATTGTTTTAGGCGGTCGGCAATCTGGCGTGCCTCATTCGGGATGCGTTCTAAAGCTTCAGCTGTTCCTAAGGCTTCGCCCGATGCCAAAAGATCTTGGGCCTTCTTGCTTTCACTCAACCACTGACGACGGGTTTCCATAAAGCGCAGGAATTTGGCGTCACGGAAAGCGGCGCGCGGGATCCATTCAACCAAGGGGCCAGCGGCTTCAACTGAAGTGCCTTTTTGGTCCATGCGTTCCAAAAGAGCATTGATGTTTCTATTGGTGCCCGACTTAGCTAAGTCCTGCATGGCCGCGAGGCGTGCGCTATGACGTTTCTTGAAAGTTTCGCTATTTTTGAAGATACGGGGATAATCGCAAGTTTTTAGGGCCATCAAGTTAGCCAGGTAATAGCTTTCGGGACCCACGAGCGGCGCGAGAGCCGGCGAAAGAAGGGTGATCGTTTCACCAAGAGCTTTGTCATAATCCTCTTTGCGCAGTGAGGTCCAGGCGCGCTCTTCTACACTTTCAACCCAAAGATTCGAACTCTTCGGGACTTCTTGAAAGGCTTGCATGGCGGCGTCTAAATCGCCCTTTTGGTAAAGTACGCGGCCGTAGGCAGACGAAACTTGATCTTGTCCGATCACGGTTTGCCCGGATTCACGAAGCATCTTCAAGGCCTTTAGGGCTGAATCCAATTGATTGATTTGCGGGGCTTGAGTGGCGATTTGCCATAGCATTCGGGCTTTGGCGTTGGCACTGTCCTTAGGTAACGCGGCTGCGGTATTGAACGCCTTCGCGATGTCTTTCGCCGATTTGATTTTCATAACTACGGGACTGTTGTTGTGCACGTTCTTCCATGATCCCGAAGTTTGCATCCAGCCTTTTTGAATAAAGACTGAATTATTGAGTTCGGTTTTCCAGATCTTCAAAACTTCGGGCGAAAGATTCTTAGGATTGATGCTCAAAACCAAATCAAGGCCCGAAAGCGTCAATCCATTTTGCAGCATTAGGTAAGCGAGGGTGGCTTTGCCGTTTGCGGAGGATCCGAAGTTGGACAATCCGTGTGCCGAGTTCCAGGCGGTCAAGGCGGGCTTGAAATTGCCGTTGTTCATTAGGGCATGAAATTCTTTTTCCACTGGTTTTGAAGTAGGTAAATAATCAAACTGGCCGGCTCGCGCTTGAATCGCGAAACCCAAGGTCAGAATGACAAAAGCTGTTCGTAACATAACACTTACCTCTTTCAAAAAGTCCTACAACAAAAACGATACGGTGGCCGTCAACAGAGTCTGATCGATATTGCGTTGCTGATATCCCAGTCCGTCATAAACGTTGTCTGTATAGCCTTGCCAGCGTGCTTCCAAGCGGCTTGCGAAATGCTGGGTGAACCAAATACCAACGCCAGCACCGGCGGTGTAAACCGGAGCCGTGCCTGAACTTAAGTTCACCTGACCTGCGCCGCCCAAGAAATAGACGTCAAACTGGGAAACGGTGGCATCGAAGAGATTCATCTTACCGTAGACGGGGTACCAGTTCAAAACACCCAGCCAAGTGTCTTTGGCGTAATCGACGCCGGGACGACGGAAGTTCGTGTTGCCGGCGGCGGCTTCTCGTTCCGAAGCTTCGAAGACTTTCTTGCCTTCGGCATTCAAACTATTGCTGTTATTTAAGTAGCGAGCGCCCAGCGACCAGCGGGGCGTCAAGTGGAAGTCCAACTGTCCGCCAAGTACCGTGGTGGTGACGTAAGAATCGCCACCAGCGGCCATTCCGTAGTTAAGGCCCAACTCGAATCGGTAGTAGCGATCCACTTCGCGATTCTGTACCACGCGGACGCGATTTTGCGGGTCAATGGCTTTGGCTTTTTTCATCAAGTCTTTGTTCGCACCAAGGGCGTTCATTTTACCGGATAAGTCATCCGACCAAGAATTGAAAGCCAACAGGCTTAGAGCAATTAAAGTGAAGCGTTTCATTTTTTGGCTCCTTGGACGCCGGGCTTATTTGTCTCAATTTTTTCAAAAAGAACTTTGATCTTTTGCGGAGTCGGCGCACTATTTAAGCCCGACTTGGTGGATGTGGCTTCAACCAGGAAGGAAGCGATGGCTTCTTTGCCGGTGCTCAACAATTTTTCCACGCCTTTGATCAAATTCGAATCGAACTTACAAATGAATTCGAATTTGGCGGGGGAAAGAACTTTGCTTTCATCACAATTAGGATTGATGACGGCTGCAGCGGCGTTCAGCACGGCGCTTCCGCGAGGTTCGCTGAACAGGACCTTGATCACCGGCGTTTTGTTTTGAGTTGCGGCGGGATCGTCGACAATAACTTTGAATTCAAACTTTTCGCCGAACTTGATCTTGCCTTTCATTTGCGAAAAGCTGACTGATGGCGTGTCGTTGGTTTTTGAAACGACCACGTTGAAGCTCACGCGATTTTTGCTTTGTGGGCAGCTTCCTTGGGGCACGGCACCTTCGAACCCGATGATTAGCGGTTCGGCGGCCACTGCACCGCTACCCTTTGCGGGCTTCCAAATCAAACGGTAGGTGTAGACATTGTCCGCACGAGCGATCAGAATAAATTGCGAATCGGCGGGCTTTTGGGTCTCAAGGGGATTTGTTTGTTTGCCATTCAGAGTCACATTGAGGTCATAGGAACCTTCAACTTCTTCCACGAATTTCAGCAAATCATTTCCTTGATAGGGCTCAGCCACCACCGCGATGGGTTCGAAACAAGGGGGCTTTGCTGGACTGACCGGCGCGCCATTGCTGGTGGAGGCGCCGCCGGGCTTCTTAGCTTTTTGGCCCGGAGTGTAGGGCTGATTTCCGCTCTGTAAAGTGTGCGGGTAGTTTTTCACCGGATTGCTTTCGCGCTTAAAAGGGTTTTGCCCTTGGCAAGCGGTGAGCAGTCCGGTGGCGAGAATGGCTGAGGCAACGATCTTCAGATTAACCATGGCTCACTCTTTTCAAAACGAAGGGATATTGAACTTTCACGTTCACGCCGCCCGTGGGCTTCGGGAACTTCCAGGTGCGTAGGCGATTCAAAACGCAGCCTTCGACTTGAGCGCTGTTGATCGATGAACTACCGACCTCTGCGCTCAAAACAATTCCGCTGCCGTTGATCGTGAACTTCACGCCCACGCGACCGCTTAAGTTCGACTGCACTTGCAGTCCTTTTTCGTAGCAATAGATGATTTCGCCGATGTGCCGGTTGATGACGGCTGCGATTTGATCTTTATCTAATCCGCCTTGAACCAAAGCTTCTTCTTGTACGGGTTCGAAGTACGCTGCCGCGGTACCTCCCATATTCATTGATCCGTATCCAGGACGACCGCCGCCGGCTTTTCCGCGGGTACCGTATCCACCGCCGCCTTCGACTTGACCGCCGCTACCTACGACGCCACCGACAAGGCCTTTGCCATGGATCGCGCGTTCCATGCCGCCGACTCCGCCGGCGCCCGCACCTGACCATGAAGTTCCGCGTGAATCGTTGGTCGCCGAAGGATTAAAGCCGGCCGAGGATTTTGAGCCGTTCTGCATTCCACCCAGAGCACCTAAGGCGCCTACATTTTCAATTTTGATTTTGGTGCGCAGGGGAGCGTTCTCTTTGCGGGCCGTGTTTACCTTAGCGGTCAAAGTCTTTGGGACCTCTTTGACCCTACTAACGACCTTTTTGTTGGCGACTTTGGTCTTCGGATTCACTTTTGTGTCGGAAGCTTCGACCGTTATGTTTTCACGCTTTTGCACAAAGGTTTCGGGGATCATAACGACGACTTCTTCGGGCTTGGTGATAAAGAAAGGCTCGATCAAAAAGCCGATGATAAAAATCAGGGCCATCAATCCCAGCTGTCCGCCGGCCATGTACTTATAGATGTTCTTTTCTTCTTCGCCACTGTCGTCCGCCACGTTGACTAGGGAGGCGGTTTTTTCGATTTCCTTAACGAAGCGGAATTTCCCACCGTTTGAAAGGGAGACGGGGTGGCGGACTACTCCGCGGGCGGCCATTTTCTTTAGGAGGTCGTAAGAAACACCTTCGTTATCGAGTTCGCTTAAGTCAGCCAACAATTCGATGCGGCGAACGTCGTGGCGGTAAACGAGATAAATCGTTTCGCTATCCACGGTGAACGTTCTTACCGTCTCACCCTTCTGATTTTCGAGTACAAAGCGTCCGGCTACCATACCCACATCCCTATTCCTGTTCACTCGCCTCAGTGAGGCGATCCTTGAAGTGTTTGCGGACCGATAAAAGATCCGAAAGCGTCTTCTCATTTTCTACTTTTGCTAAAGCCTCGTCGGGCATCTGATATTCACCCGTGACACCGTGGTCGTCGAAGTTGTGATTTGTCTGAACTTCGATTTTCGGTGCCTGCTTCTTCTTAACCCCAGAAACTTTTTTAGCGCGCTTGCTCAAAGCGGCTTCAACTGGGGATGAACTTGCAATCACAAGTCCAAAGGAAAGCAGCGTCAAAAAGAGTTTCATAAGCTATTGCCTTTCTTGAGCTGCGCGATGCGCTCAATCAAATAAGCGACCATCGCCGGACGTCCGTTTTGCGCCTCAAGTGCGCGCAAGCTCTCGGCTTTCGAAACGTCGAAGGGGTTCGCCTGAAGCTCGCGGCGGGCCAGTAAAATGTCTTTTTGAGAGGGGCGGCGATAGGGCGTGTTCAACAGGTTATGAAGACGGTTTTTGGCACCCGAGGGCGCGTTTGCGGCGAGCGGTGCGATCTCGTCGCGGTACAATTTCTGGAGATCCGGAGTCGCGGTGATATAAGCTGTTTGAAGATTCTGTACCGAGTTCGAATTCGACCAGATGTCGGCCAGTTCGGATTCAATCTCTTCGGCGCGGGCCAAGTAGGGTTCGGATTGTTGCTTGATCAAGGCTTGGTATTTCGCTTTGTCGTCTTTGTTCAAGCGCTGCGGGACGGGGAGACTTACGATGTCTTGATACATGCGGCGATTCTCGCGGGCTAGCTGGGACAGATTTAGCACTTGTAGAGTCCAGTCGTGCTTGCGGAAGGCTTGGGCTGCATTCTTATCGCCGGTAGCAAGCAACTTCAGGCGCTCTTTAAGCGTCTTTTGCATCGCGATTTCAGAAAAGCCCTGGATCTTGTGCGCGCGAATCTTGCGATCGAAGGCGTAGAAATCTTTGAGCGACAGATGGCGGGCGATCGTTTGGCCCGAAGCGTATTTGCCGATCTGCGTAGTTTTCAGCAGGCGTTCAGCCTTGTTCAGGTCTTTGTTGCGGGCGAAAACTTCCAGTGCGATTCCCGCCAGCAAATCCGGCGTTTGTTTGAGCTTGCCAAGATGCTTATCAAGTTCATTCCAGGGGCGAGCCGAAGTCTTAATCAAAGTGATGCGCACAAGGTTTCCGGCTCGAACGGGGGGATTGAGCTTCAGGTACGCTTCAAAGTGCTTACTAGCGTTTTCACCGGCTAGGTCCGCGAGCAAAGCCAAACGCAACTGGCGATCGGCTTTGCTTAAAGAAGGCAATTCCATTTTTTGCGTAAGTCGGTAGGCCTCTTGGAAGTTCAGTTGGAGTTCGGCGACCCAAACCTTTTGTGCAAAAGCCCATTCGCGGTCTTGGTCGCTCAACTTCTTCACACCCAGAAGCTGATTCGCAGTCGAGGTCACGCTGTCCAGAGCCAGGGCTTTTTGCGCGATCAAGATTTTGTTTTTGAAGAATTTTATTTTCTCGGAATCGTCGGCGCCGTCCATATTCACGGTGTTCAGCGAAGCCAGACTGGCTTTGTAGTCACTCTTGTCGTTGGACTTTTCTGATCGAAGATTTTTTGCCACGATATTCATGGTGGCTTTGCGCGAGATCTTTAGATATTCGCTCTTGCGCTCGGGGAAAAATCGAGCGTACTCAAGCGAGCGGACCTGCAAGTTTTGGTCGTCGTTCAAAGCCACTAAAGAATCCAGGGCCAAGTCTGCCGATTTGACTTTTAAGTCACGGTTTTCTTTATCCGGCTGCGAAGCCAAATAATGGAATTCTGAGAAAGCTTCTTGAAATCGATTGGTTGAGTAAAAGAGCTGCGCACGCTGATAGCGCACTTCAAAGGCCTTTTGTCCTGCGGAGTTAATGGAAAGGTAGAAATTGTAAGCCGCTTCCTTGGCTTTTACATCTTTAGAAGCTTCGGCCATTTCGATTTCGCCAAGGAGCGAGCCTTCCAAAACATTGTTGAGTTGTTTTTCACTTAAGGTCGAGGTGCGCTTATCCGCGGGTTTTTGTAAATCCGCGTGAGCGCCGTAAGCCGCCCTGTGGAAAAGAACCGCAGTATCACGGTGCTTGCCAAGTTCACGGCCTACTATGGCCGCCCAGTGGGTCATCTCAACATCGTCTTGAAAGACGTTGGTGTAGGAAATGTAAACGCGGAACAAGTTGGCGGTCGGCTTTTTCTTTTGTGCCTTATTCCAAGCGGTGACCATGCCTTTGAGTCGGGCCTTTAGTTCTCCGCAAAGATCGGCGTCACCCGGGCATCCGTGCTTTGCCCAAAGTCCCATTGCCTTTTCAAAAGCATTGGCGGCGAGATCCAGTTTGTTCATGTCATAGAAAATCTTCGCGACGCGAACTTGAACTTCCAACTTTTCGATCGGCTGCACTTCGCCTTCGTCAACGTAAGCGGCCCAAACCACTAGCGCCGCATTTTTATTGCCCACGCGGTCGGTTTCGGTCCCCAAGATGTGCAAATTTGTTTTACGCATATTGTCCGGGCTTAGATCTTTTAACAGAGCGATTTCGCGGGGGCCGACTTCGCCACGGCTTAAGAATTTCGCCAGATCTTTGGAAACATCTTGTACGAACGAGGGATCAACATTGCGGCCGTCGGTGGATTGCGTGGCCAACAATTCTGGATCGCGCAAAAGCTGGATCAAATTAGCGGTGGCTTTTTTAGTTTGTCCTAAATTCAGATGGCACCAAGCGATGCGGTATTCGGTCAGCGCGCGATTCTTTAAATTTTCCCTGCGGGCCGCTTCAAAGAACTTCAAGGCGGTTTTGAACTCGGCTTTACGGAAATTCATTTCACCTAAAGCAGAATTAGCAATGGCGCGAACTTCGGAAGCGTAAGCGTCCTTTGGGGCCTTCAAAATCTTATTATAAAGGTCGGTGGATTTTTTGCTTTCGTCATTCAATGCGTAGAGATGCGCGAGCTGCAAGATCGTACGGCCCTGCTGTGCTT
>JBEIHA010000055.1:0-13475 GCA_040381635.1 Pseudobdellovibrionaceae bacterium | reverse complement strand
TGGTGATCACGACCGCTTGCGCTTCAATCCGCACGCCCTCTTCGGTGAGAATTCCCAAGCACCGGTTGTTCTCTAAAAGCAACGTTTTGGCTTCGGTTTGCAGGACAGTCAAACCCTCTGACTTCATCAATCGTTCGCCCATGTAGGTGCAGTACAAATCTTTATCACATTGCGAGCGCGAACCACGAACCGCCGGGCCCTTGCGCGCATTTAATCTTTTAAATTGAATGCAGGTGCGATCCGCGGCCTCGGCCATCGCTCCGCCCAGAATGTCCACTTCACGAACCATATGGCCTTTGCCAAGTCCACCGATCGAAGGGTTGCAGCTCATGTAACCGATGCGATCGATATTCGTCGTCACCATCAAAACTTTGAGCCCGAGCCGATGGGACGCCAAAGCCGCTTCCACGCCGGCGTGACCTGCACCTACGACGATGACATCAAATTTTTTTTTATCCAACGATGCGTTCATTCTATTTTCCAAGGCAAAATTCTTTAAAGACTCGGTCCATCACTTGGTCGTCGTAAGTCAGACCCAAAATTTCGTAAAGCGCTATCAAGCCGGTCTGAAGTTCCAGGGCAATCAAATCTGGAGATTCAGCATTTAACACAAGGGGCAAACTTTTCGCTACGGCAGTTCGCACCGTCTGCAGACCTTCGAAATGTCGAATATTCGAAACAAGAGTCGAATCCTCTGAAATCTCGCCGGCCAGTCTCTCCGCCAACAGATCACGCAGAAAATCTAAGCCAACGCCGCTGACCGCACTGACAGGAAGGACCTCCACTGGGGCGCAAAAGAGGCGCACATCAGGCAAAGCTGAGGTCAACGGCGCGTCCACCTTGTTCCAAAGGACGGTGGTTTTGCTCCAGGGTATGCGGTCAAAAAAAGCACGCTCTTCGTCACTCAAGCCTTCGGTCGAATCCGCCACATACAGAACCATATCCACGGTAGTCAGCTTTTCTAGCGTCCGCTGAACACCGATCTTTTCAACCTTGTCGTCGGTGATTCGTAGTCCCGCGGTGTCGATCATCGTTACCCGGTAACCCTCTATGGATAATTGCGTTTCGACAAAGTCGCGAGTTGTGCCGGCGACTTCAGTAACGATGGCGCGCTCTTCACCGGCGAGAGCGTTCAGCAAAGAGGATTTTCCGGCATTGGGCCGACCCACCAGCGCGACTTGAAACCCGTCGCGCACGATTCGGCCCTGCTTGTAAGTGGAAAGTAATCTCTCAACCTCGACCTGCAGTTTCTGCATTCGAGCCGCCAGTACGCCAGAATCGGCGATGACGATGTCCTCGGCGGCGTAATCGATGTTGGCTTCCAGATGGGCTAGAATCCAGGTCAGATCGTCGGTGATTTTTCTTAATCGAGAGGAAAACTCACCCTGCAATTGCCGCAGAGCCAAGAGCGAAGCGCGAGTCGATCGTGATTCAATCATCGCCAAAACGCTTTCGGCCTGCACGAGATCCAGGCGACCATTCATAAATGCGCGGTAAGTAAACTCCCCCCGCCGCGCGGGCCGTGCGCCGGCAACCACCAATTCCTGCAAGATATCGCTAACGACGGCTTCCGAGCCGTGGCAGGAAATTTCAAACGTGGTTTCACCCGTGAACGAACGTCCATGAGCAAAATACGAAATCAAAACTTCGTCCAGCGGACGCGTGCCGTCGACCGACTTCATGATTCCGTAATAAATTTTGTGAGACTCTAAGTTTTCCGGGAGGAAGCCGGCCAGTTTTCGCGTGATCGCGATAGCAAAGCTTCCGCTGATTCGTAGGACTGAGATGGCGCCAATCCCGTGCGCCGTTGCCAACGCACAAATAGTCTCGTGACTGGTCTTGAGACCTTGGGGGTCAGCGATTTCCGAAGGCCTCATCTTGCGAATCCATTGCGTCGTCCGTTGCCGGTCCGCCGCCCTCTTTCATGGGGTAGATTTTGATTTTCTTGAAGTGACCTTCACCGACCGAGCGGCTCTTCACACGGCCATCTTCGGCTAAGTACTGGTGAATCACTTTGCGATCTTTCGGGGGCAAAGCGCGGAAGTAAACTGACTTGCCTTTTTCAAGCGCGATACCTTTGAGCTTTTCAGCCAATTCGATCAGTGCTTTGTCCGCTTGCTCGCGGAAGTTGGCGCAGTCGACATTCACGTTGAAAGTTTCTTCGGGAATCTGATGCTGAACCGCGCGGCGTATATAAAGTTGCAAAGCATCCAGCAATTGCCCTTCTTTCGAAGTCAGCAATTCTTCATCTTTACCGTACAGGTCCACATGAACCGTACCGTCTTCCAATGTCTTAATGTCATAAGAGAGGTCGAAGTTCGAGAGCTCAATGATGTTCCCAATAACGTTTTCGACCATGCCTTCGGGGCCTTCGACTTCTTTTTTTACCGCTTTTTTACCGAACAATTTTCCTAGAAATCCTGTCATCGTAACATCTCCTCGATTTTAGACCCTTACTACGGCCGTTACTGGTTTTTGATCACGCATAAAATAAAGCTGCTGCAAAACACTAAACAAAGCCCCGACCCACATGTACAGCGTGAGACCGCTCGGCAAGGTCACCATAAAAAACGTGAAGATCAGCGGCATATACTGCAGAACCTTGGCCTGAGCCGGATCCATCGTATTCGGGGTGATTTTCTGTTGGATAAACATAGTTACCCCCATCAACACCGGCAAGATGTAAAAGGGGTCTTTCAAAGAAAGATCATTAATCCAGAGAGTAAACGGGGCTTGATATAGTTCGATACTGTTTCCGAGGACTTGATATAGTGCAATAAATATAGGGAATTGAAGCAAAACCGGCAGACAGCCCCCGACGGGATTCACTTTGTTCTCCCTCATCAAGGTCATCATCTCTTGTTGCTGCTTCTGCTGATCGTCCTTATATCGCTCTCGTAAAGAAGCGATCTGGGGCTGGATCTCCTGCATCTTCTTCATGGATTTGTAGGAATACACGTTGAACGGAAGCACCATAATTCGGACCACGATGGTCAACAGAATCACCGCCACGCCCCAGTTTCCGCAGAGCGCGTAGAACCATTTTAACATCGCCAAGATCTGGCGGCCAATCCAGTTAAAGAAGCCAAAATCCACAACGTTAGAAAGGTTATCGTCCACATTGACCAAAAGATGGTGAGACTTCGGGCCCATGAATGCCGTGTACTCCAAAGTCATCCCATCCGTTTTATTTAGGATCGGATAAAGCAGCTGCAATTCAGCCGCTTTGCCAACATGGTTTAAGTTGGCCTTAGCTTCCGGCATCACTGGTGAATTATCAACGACGGCTTGGGTAAAGTACTGGCTACCTACGGCCGCGACCTTCACCTTGTTCCAATTTTTTTGCACATCTTCTTTGGCAAAATACACGCGGTCGCGGCCATCGGCCGCGTCGATGTAAAACTCTTGGTGGGCAAACTGCGGCATCAAAAAGCTTCCGCTGCTCACCTCCTGAACTTCTTCGCCAAGAACCGTTGAAAGACCGATAAAACGATCTGCGGCACCCTTCGTCGCAATCTTGTATTTCAGAACGTAAGTGGTCGGGATCACTTCCATTGTTTTGGTGATTTCGAGATCTCCCAAGCGAGCGCGTCCGACGTAAATGTTGTCGCTGACTTTCTCGATCTTGAAGTCCAACGCTTCGGTGCTACCCATAAGCCGAGTTTCCAGTGCCAGGCTACCAGTGCCCGGATGGCCTAACTCGATGGTCTGACCGGCTCGGTCCTTATATTTACGAACCATAAAATTCTTAAGGCCCATTCCCTTAGATGAAATCTGAAAAGCGAGGTTTTCGTTTTCGAATGGCGTTAAGCTTTCGGGTAAAGTGGTTGTGGGTTCGGACGCGGTTGCTTCATTCTTAAATGAAGCCGCTTCCGGGGGATTGGTTACCCCTGGACTTTCTTTGTTTGCAACGGCCGGATCCTGTTGAGCGGCCTTACCATCGGCGGATGCCGCGGCTTTCTTTTTGAATGCGTCCGGATACTTCGCCTGCATGTAGTATTGCCAGCCCATAAAGGTACCGGCGACCAAAATGATGGCCATGATTGTGCGAGCATCAAAAAAATTCGGAGTTTCGTTATTCGTACTCAAGTTGATTTCCTTTCCGGGACCGGATCGAATCCGTGTGATCCCAGAGGATGGCATTTACAAAGGCGGCGTAAAGTAAGCCAGCCTGCCGTTAACGGCGGATGTTGGGTGAAAGACAATTTTGCATACTGAGAACAAGACGGTTGAAAGCGGCAAACGTCACCGAATAAAGACGTCACGACGGGTGAGAACCATCTACGATAAATCTCGAGCAATAAGACAGCGACGGAAGATAGTCCGTTGTTGAATTCAACGGAGATGACGCTCAATCTTGCCGACCATTTTTTCCAACGCTTCATCAAATTCCTTATGATCCAAATTTCTGTAGAACTCTTTGTCTTTGCGTTTGAACACTAAGTTCAAATCCAGACCCTTGTTCAACGGCTTGGACCATTTCCGTAAATATTCTCTTCCCCAACGACGAAAGCGGTTGCGAACAACAGCAGTTCCAATTTGTCGGGGAAGAGTCCATCCGCAGCGCAGAACCGAATTTTCGGTCCGCTGTACGTTCACCAATAGCCACGAAGTAATGTGAATGCTGTGACCATTGGCCCGCAAAGTTTCAAAATCTTTGCTTCGAGATAATGGAGAGAACTTAATAATGTTACTTCGCGCCGACCGATACGGTCAGCGTCTTGCGACCTTTCGCCCGGCGTGCGCTCAATACGGCGCGGCCATTTTTGGTCGACATGCGTTTGCGAAACCCATGAGTTTTTTTACGACGAACGCGGCTAGGTTGATATGTGCGCTTTGGCATCTCTAAGCTCCAATTTTAGGCAATCAATGCACTGATTGCCCGATTTTTATCCGCGATCGCGAAAGATCGCTGGGTGAGGGTTACGACAGAATGCGCCAATAAAGCACAAATCGAATTTTCGAGTCAAGGAGCATGGTCCTCGAAACCCCTATGGATTTCCTAGCTTTGACTTCCCGTGCTGAGAATTAAGGCATGTGGATAACGACACAGGGGGGCCCTCTAGATCACCCTAATCATTGAAACTTTTATTCGGTGATGGTAACTCCAATCCCTCTTATCCACATAAAACGGGCGGGGGCCACGGTTTGAATCAACAGCAGCAGCACGTACAGCCTAACCAAGATTTCTGGCTACAGATTAAGAATAGCCTGAAGTCAAAAAACCAGAACAACAAACCGCTCCAAATGTGGTTTGAACCGACCAATCTAGTGAGCGTCGAAGACCGCACCAGCGGACGCTGCTTTACTCTTGGGGTCCCTACGGAACTCCACAAGTTCTGGATTTCACAGAACTTACTGGAACGGATCTGTTCGGAAATCTCGGCTATCTATCAAAATCCTTTCCAGATCGAGTTAATCGTAACGGGCCACGGAAGCGTTTCCTTGAGCGACGCTCCGCCGATGACGGTCGAAAGTTCTACGCCCGCGGCATCCCCTCAAGAGGACTCCGGAGTTTCGGGCGGATCATTCGGATCCCACCGCGATATGCTGAACGCGGATTACACCTTTTCCACGTTCGTCGTGGGGCGGAACAATGAATTTGCTCATGCCGCGAGTTTCTCGATTGCCGAAAATCCCGGTAAAGAAAACTACAACCCTCTATTTATATGTGGGCCGACCGGTATGGGTAAAACCCACTTGTTGAATGCCGTCGGCAATCATATTCGATTGAATTTTCCTCACTTACGTATCCTTTATGTGTCGGCCGAACGCTTCTTGAACGAGTGCATTTCAAGCATTCGGCGGAACGAAATGGATCGTTTTCGCCTACGTTACCGGGACAAATGCGACGTTCTATTGATGGATGACATCCAGATCTTGGGCCGCGGTGAAGCCGTGCAGGAAGAATTCTTTCATACGCTCAATGACTTCTTCGAAAAAGATCAGCAGGTCATCGTCGCCAGTGATCGCATGCCCAAAGACATCAAAGGCTTAGAAGACCGAATCCGCACCCGTTTGGAATGGGGCTTGATCGCGGATATTCAAATGCCAGATATCGAAACACGCGTGGCTATTCTGAAATACAAAGCCGAGCGCAAGAACATCATGATGCCTAATGAAGTCATTGGACACGTGGCACGCATTTCAAAACGTTCGATTCGCGAACTTGAAGGCAACCTCAATAAAATCAAAATGTTTTCTGAGCTGCAGGGTGTGCCGATCGATATTGAACTCGCTAAGCGCGTTCTAAGCACTCACGATGACATCGCCACGATCACCATCGATGACATCCAAAAGCTGGTGGCGGAGCACTACAAAATCCGACTTCCGGACATGAAATCGAAAACTCGCACCAAACCCTTGGTTATCGCGCGGCAAGTCGCCATGTATTTGGTGAAGAAACATTTAGACAAATCGCTCGTCGACATAGGGCGTTCATTCGGCGGGAAGGATCATACCACGGTGATGAACGCCCTGCGTCGCATCGACGATCAACTGAACAAGGATTCTGAAATCAAAAGGGATATCGAGGATTTAGAGGGTCGAATCCACAATATCACAGGGGTGTGAATGTGGATTGTGTATTCAGCTGTGGAGAACCGGGCTCATAAAATTGGGGACTCAAGTTATGGGGATAATTTTGGGACTTTGAGCGAAATTGCACCCCCTACTTGTCCACAGAGAAAAGAGAAGATTTTCAGTGGCTTACGGGATAAACAGGAAATTCACAGCCCCTACTACAACTACTAGTTTTTTAAATTATTAAAAGAAGCTTCTTAAGGCTAAAAAATCCTTAAAAATCAAATCGGGAGACTTTGTGAAACTCAGCGTAGAAAAAAAAGATTTGTTGAACGTAATCGCCAGAGCGCAGAACATCGTTGAGAAACGAAACACAATGCCGATCCTGGTGAATGTTTTGCTGGAGGCCAAAGGGGAAGGCCTCCGCGGATTTGCAACGGATCTCGAAGTGAGTTTAACCGACGAAATTCCGGCAGGAGTAAAATCGCCAGGGAAAGTCGCGGTCAACGCGAAAAGCCTTTTTGAAATCATCAAGGAATTGCCCGAAGGAAAAATTGAACTTGAGCGCAAGGAAAACAACTGGCTCAAGATCACTCAGAATCGAGCGGTGTTTAACATCGTCGGAATCAGCCCAGAGGAATATCCCGTTTTCCCGACCTTCACGACTCAGGAATTCGTAAAAATGGAAGCCGGTATTTTGGCCGAGATGATCGAGAAAACGATTTACTCCGTATCGACCGATGAAACGCGCTATCACCTGAACGGAGTTTATCTCGAGGTAAAAAGCGACAAAGACGCGGGCACCTACCGCATGGTCGCCACCGACGGACATCGTCTAAGTTTGATCGACCGCAAGATCCCGGGTGCCGGCAGTAAAACTCCGGGTACGCAAGGTGTGATCATTCCTCGTAAGGGTCTGCACGAAGTGCGTAAACTTTTAGAAGCGGTCGACGGGGAGGTTGAAGTGGCGATCGAGGGTGCGCAATTGGTCGTGCGCTCGGGCACAACAATTCTGATGGTGCGTTTGATCGAAGGTAAATACCCAAATTACCAACAACTTATTCCACAAAATTTAAAAGAACACTTTTTGGTTCAGCGCGAAGCTCTTCTTTCTTCCTTAAAGCGAGTTTCTCTTCTGTCGAATACGAAATCCAAGGGAGTCACGTTTGCCCTGAACGGCGGCCGAATGGAAATCACTTCCAACAATCCAGAACTTGGTGATGCGAAAGAAGAAATCGAAATTCAGTACGCCGGTAAAGAGATGAAGATCGGTTTTAATGCTCGTTACGTTCTAGATGTTCTGCAAAGCATGCATGACGAAATCGTGCGCGTTGAATTGAACGATCAGCTGTCGCCCGGATTGGTCCGCCCGAGTAACGATCCGTCGTACACTTGCGTCGTTATGCCGATGAGAATTTAACATGGCGCGATCGCGAGGTTGATTCGGCGCTCTTGGGATCCACAACTAGATCACAGGGTTGTGCGCAGGTTTTTGTGAATAACTTTGTGTGTATCTAAAATTTGTTTAACATATTTTGCGCTTGTTTTTAGATCGCTCGTTATCCACATTCTCCACTGAGTTATCCAGATGAAATTTAATTCCTTAAGACTTAAAAATTTCAGAAACTACAAAGATCTCAAGCTGGATTTCCCTTCGGGGGTGGTGGTCTTCTGCGGTCCGAACGGCCAAGGGAAAACGAACTTGATGGAAGCCTTTCATTTTCTTTTGAAAGGCGAAAGCTTTCGTCCTTACTCCATCGATAGCTTACTTACCAATTCTGAAACTTCGATCGCCCCGACCGCAATTCTCGAAGGTCGTCTCACTCAAAAAGAGCTAAGCCACGATATCAAGATGACCATCAACGAGGGTAAAAAATCGGTGATTTGGAACAACAACCGAGTTTCTTCAAGTGCCCTGGCTCGAAACTTTCCGGTGGTTCTGTTTTCACCAGAAAGTTTAGGTGCCATTAAGGAAGGGCCCCAAGCGCGCCGACAGCTGCTCGATGACGTGGTGATGACTCATTCCCACTCCTCGATGAAGATTCTGAAGGATTTTGCCAAAGCGCTGAAAACGCGAAATCGAATCCTCAAGGATTTTCAGAAGGGTGTTACGCCCCGTGGCCAAGCCTTGGCCCTTCTTGAAAGTTTGGATCCTTCGTATCTCCCGCTGGCCACCGAACTCACCATGGCCCGATTAAACGCATTGGACGCACTTTCTCCCGACTTCCGCCGAGCGGTGGCTTATGTTTTGGACCATGCGAATGTGGATATCTCGGTGGAGTACCTGATTAGCTCACTAGATGCGGGTCGTTGGAGCCGTTCAGACATTCTTTCTGCCATGCACAATCGGGCGCAAGAATTGAGAGAAAAAGAGCTCTCCGCTGGGTCCTCTTTGGTGGGGCCCCAACGTCACGACATTCGCGTGCTATTTGCTGGAAAAGATTCACGCTTTTTTTGTTCGCAGGGGCAGCAAAGAGCCCTGATTTTATCTTTCAAAATGGCGCAAATCTTGTATCATCACAGGTCATACGAACTGTACCCGTTTTTACTTTTGGATGACGTCCTGTCGGAGCTCGATCCGATCAGACGAACGAATTTAGTGAAATTCTTAAGAGACATCCCGGCGCAGATTTTTCTGACAACCACGGATCTCTCTTTTTCGACGGATTTCGGTGATCGAAGAATCAATGTCTTCAACATCGAAAACGGTACTGTAACGAAATGAGGAGTTCCCGAGTGCAGGAAAAAGAAAAAGCATATGACGCCTCATCGATTCAGGTTTTAGAAGGACTTGAAGCGGTTCGCAAACGTCCGGGCATGTACATCGGTGACACGACGTCGCGCGGTTACAATCACTTAGTTTACGAAGTCGTCGATAACTCGGTGGATGAAGCTTTGGCCGGCTACTGCAAAAACATCACAGTCACAATTCACGCCGACGATTCATTGACTGTCGAGGATGATGGTCGCGGAATTCCCGTCGGAAAACACAAAGACGGTCGCTCCGCTCTCGAAGTGGTTATGACGGTTCTTCACGCCGGCGGAAAATTCGATGGATCTTCCTACAAAGTTTCCGGTGGTTTGCATGGGGTCGGCGCTTCCGTCGTGAATGCGCTCTCGTCTCGTTGTTCGGTGACCGTGCGCCGTGAGGGGCACACCTGGAAACAAGTTTACGAAAAAGGTATTCCGCAGGGGCCCATCGAAAAGGCCGGCGAAACCGATAAAACCGGTACGACCACCACGTTCAAACCTGACCGCGAAATCTTCAAAGACGAAACGATCAAGTTTGATTACACGATCTTGTCGAACCGTTTTCGCGAATTGGCCTTCTTGAACGCTGGCCTGCACATTCACCTGACAGACGAGCGTACATCACAAAGCCAAGAATTTCAGTACAGCCAAGGCATCATGGAATTCGTCGCCCATATGAATGAATCCAAAAAAGCCGCGCACGCCGAGGTGGTGTATTTCAAGGGCGTCAGCAACGACGTCGAAGTCGAAGTGGCCATGCAGTGGAACGATTCTTACAGTGAATCGATTTATAGCTACTGCAACAACATCAACACGGTCGAAGGTGGGACGCATTTGATTGGCTTTCGCACGGCTTTGACCCGGACCGCGAACGCTTACGCGGCCAATAAAAACTTGATCAAAGATCTAGAAGCCAATCTTGAAGGCGAAGATATCCGCGAAGGTTTGGCGGCTGTGATTAGCGTCAAAGTGCGCGAACCGCAGTTCGAAGGACAAACTAAAACCAAATTGGGTAATAACGAAGCAAAGGGTGCCGTTGAAACTCTAGTGAACGACAAATTGGCCGATTGGTTTGATCGCAACCCAAATTTAGCGAAGACCATCGTCAGCAAGTGCATCGAAGCCGCGCGTGCCCGCTTAGCCGCCCGTAAGGCACGTGACTTGGCCCGCCGTAAGACCGCGCTGGATTCGGGATCTTTGCCTGGAAAAATGGCCGACTGCCAAGAACGTGATCCGGCTAAGTGCGAGATTTATTTGGTTGAGGGTGACTCCGCCGGTGGTTCGGCAAAGCAAGCTCGCGATCGTCGCACGCAAGCGGTACTCCCCTTGCGTGGTAAGATTTTGAATGTGGAAAAGGCCCGCTTCGATAAGATGCTGGGTAACGAAGAGATCAAGATGATGGTGGCGGCTCTAGGCACCGGCATCGGACGCGAAAATATCAACATCGAAAAAACGCGTTACCATAAAATCATCATTATGACCGACGCCGATGTGGATGGATCACACATCCGTACCCTGCTGCTCACATTCTTTTATCGCCAGCTGGTTGAGGTTCTTGAAAAAGGCTACGTTTACATCGCGCAGCCGCCGCTTTATCGCGTGAAAAAAGGCAACACCGAAAAGTACCTGAAAGACGAAAAAATGCTGACCCAGCATTTGATGGATCTTTCGCTTTCCAAAGTCGTGATTCAAAATATGCGTGCCGGCACGACCGAAACAGAAATGAAGAAATTCATTTTGAATATCCACCGGTACGACGAATTATTGAAGACTTTGGCGGTTCGCTTTGATCGCGACGTATTGAATTACTTCTTAAGGCAAACCAAAGAGTTGGTTGATATTCTGAAATCTGAATTGGACATCAAGGCTGTCTTTGAAGATTTCAAGAAATGGGCAAAAGACAATCCTTTGGTGGGTGTGACCGATGCTCAGCTGACGACCGCGAAGAACGAAGAATTTGGTGGTTTTGATGCCACTGTGCGTTCGACGAAGTTCGGCTACATGCAGTCCTCAACTTTTGATCATGTCCTCGCAGAAAGTACCGAATGGGAAGAACTGCGGGCAATGTGGACTAGTTTTGCCTCATTGGCGCCCTTACCGATTACCGTTAAGACGACGGGATCTGACGATGAACCTCAGGTGTTCCATCACTACGTTGAATTTTATAATTTCATTATGGAAATGGGCAAAAAGGGCATTTATGTCCAGCGCTATAAGGGCTTGGGCGAAATGAATCCGGAACAGCTTTGGGAAACAACCTTGAACCCCGAAAACCGTAACTTGCTTCGTGTCACGATTGACGATGCTATGGCGGCCGACGAAACCTTCAGCATGCTGATGGGCGAATTGGTAGAACCTCGCCGTAAGTTTATTCAAGATAATGCCTTGTTGGCGAAAGAGTTGGACGTTTGAGTATGGACGATATCCAAAGCAGAATTACAAATATCGATATCAACAAAGAAATGCGCGAGGCTTATCTCACGTATTCGATGAGCGTTATCGTTGGACGCGCATTGCCCGACGTGCGCGACGGACTAAAGCCCGTACATCGCCGGATTTTGTTCGCTATGAACGATTTGGGCAATACTCACGATAAGCCTTATAAAAAATCAGCTCGTATTGTCGGGGATGTGATCGGTAAATACCATCCGCATGGTGACTCAGCCGTATACGAAACCATGGTTCGTATGGCGCAGGACTTTTCGCTGCGCTATCCGCTGATCGACGGACAAGGGAACTTCGGTTCCATCGACGGCGATACCGCGGCCGCCGCCCGTTACACCGAAGTTCGCATGACCAATTTAGCAGAAGAGCTTTTGGTCGACATCGACAAAGACACCGTTCCGTTCGGTTGGAACTACGATGATTCACTTTTAATTCCGCAAATTTTACCGGCCAAGTTTCCCAATCTACTGGTGAACGGTTCAGCCGGAATCGCGGTAGGGATGGCCACGAATATTCCACCCCATAACTTGGGCGAAGTGATCGACGGCTGTGTCGCCTTAATCAAAAATCCAAAACTGGGCTTGGACGAATTGTTCCGCTTGATTCCAGGACCTGATTTTCCCACTTACGGCGTAATCGCCGGCACCAGTGGAATCACTCAAGCTTACAAAACGGGCCGCGGTGTGATCACGCTGAAGGCCGTCGCCGAAATCGTGCCGAAAAAAGATCGCGAAGAAATCATTGTTTCTGAAATCCCTTACCAGGTGAATAAAGCGAAGCTGATCGAAAGCATCGCCGACTTGGTGAAAGACAAACGCATCGAAGGTATTTCGGACATTCGCGACGAATCGTCACGCGAAGGTATGCGTATCGTGATCTTGCTTAAGCGCGGTGAAAACGCGCAGGTGGTTCTGAACCGCCTTTACAAGTTCACGCAGATGCAAGTTTCGTTCGGTATAATCATGTTGGCCTTGGATGCACGCAACCAGCCCGTCGTTTTCGATCTCAAGAAAATGCTCGAAGCTTTCGTCGCCCATCGTAAAGATGTCGTCACTCGCCGTTGCATTTTCGATTTGAAAAAGGCCGAAGCGCGCGCACACATTTTGGAAGGTTTAAAGAAGGCTCTCGATCAGATCGATGCCGTGATTCAAGTGATCCGCTCCGCCAAAGAAGCCGAAGGTGCTCGCTCGGGGCTGATGACCACGTTCGGTTTTTCTGAAAAGCAGGCCCAGGCTATTTTAGATATGCGCTTGCAGCGCCTGACGGGTTTAGAACGTCAGAAAATCATGGACGAGCTCGCCGAAGTGCAAAAGCAAATCGCTTGGCTGAAAATGGTTTTGGGTTCCGAAGAAGAGATCTACAAAATCATCGTGACCGAGTTGCTCGAGATCAAAGAAAACTACGGCGACGTTCGTCGCACAAAAATCGAGCGTTCTAACGAAGAATTCCAAGACGAAGATTTGATCGCCCGCGAAGAGATGATCATCTCGATGACTAACTCAGGCTACATTAAGCGGATTTCGATCGACGAATATCGTTTGCAAAAACGTGGTGGTAAAGGCCTTAAAGGGGCCGAACAGCGGGATGAGGATTACGTCTCGAGGTTGTTCTCGGCCAACACGCACACGACTATTTTGACGTTCTCGGACCGCGGCAAATTGTATTGGACCAAAGTGCACGAGCTTCCCTTAGGATCGCGAACCAGCAAAGGTAAAGCGATCAATAATGTTGTGCAATTGGCCAGCGGCGAAAACGTT
>JBEIHA010000054.1:0-13664 GCA_040381635.1 Pseudobdellovibrionaceae bacterium | reverse complement strand
GGATGTCGTTCTCAAGCGTCTTACTTTGTTCGTTGAGCAAACGCTCCTCCACCATGACCCCGCTAAGGGTCATGGCAAATAGAATGTTCAATTCTTCGCCCCACAGCGCGACTCTTTTTGTCTGCCAGGTTTGCTTCCAAGTGTCGTTGCTCGCGGGCAGCGGCGGGCCGCTCGTGTTCTTGCCAAAAAAACCGTACAAATTCCAAAACAACGGAACCGAGTATTCGGAGTCCTTGTCGAACGGAAGATGCAGGAAATCGATCGATAAGGCCTGCCTGTTTGAAAGAGTTAAGAAATCGGTCTTCTGAATCCAGTGACTTTGAACCAAGCTCTTAAGCAAAAGGGAGCTCGTGCAAATCACATCGATTTTGCCATCGGAATTGGCCATCTGCCGCAACAATTCGCTGGGTCTAGCGTAGGTGTAAAGTTGAACGGGGACGTTGTGCTCGCGCGAGAACTGCTTCAGTACGGCTTCGGAAATCCAGTTTTCCGCGCATAAAACGCGAAGAGGAGTTGCTTTGGCCAGGGCCCGCCGTTCGTTCCCGGAAGACCACATGCCCCAGCCGATGCCGACAATAAAAAATCCGAGCACGAAGGGCAGGGTGCCTCGGATGCTTTGATAGATGTATTTTTTCACATTACCATACTAGAAGTTGATGGTGCGGGGGTCAAAGGACACGTTGATGTTCGCGCTTTGCGGAGGCACGAATTGTCCTTGAAAGAGGATGCTATTCGCCGTTGCATTGTACGCGAAGCCGCCGGTGCCTGCCAGATTGCTGCTTGCACGCGGGATTTCCGCACCATTGATAAATACTCGGATGCTTTCGGGAACGGGGTCGCCCGTCAGATAAAACTGCGTCGATAACTCGACTATAGACTTGGAAATCAGCTGAAGTTCGTTGGCGAAGTCGCCGCACAAGTTCCCCTTAACGCCGCCGGTGGCATCGGCCAGCTGACCGACTCTAAGGCCAATCTTCTGCGCTCCGTTGAAGATCGAATTCAAACAAGTCTGATCGTTGACAGAAATGGTGTTTACGCTATGTCTGCGAGCGGCAGGGGCTGATCCGGTGATGCCATCCAAGAATGACACGTAAGAATCGATGGTGTGTAAAGGGCGGTCGTAGCGCTCATACATTTGTGTGCCGTCGTGCGAGAAGTCGTCTTCATCGGTAACCAGAACCACGGCCAAGAAAGAATTGTTGCGTACGAAGCCCGCATTGCCGCTGCTTTCTAACGAAGTTCGCATCGATTGCAATGACCGCTCATCGCCGCGGCCGTTGATGCCCTGGAGCGCATTTTTAACAAAGACCTGCTGCAGATTCGGAGTATTCATATTCATTAGACGGAAACCCGACGGATCATTCCAGGTGCCGTCTCTTAACCAGCCGATTTCAGCTTGGGGGCGACCACCGTAAAAAGAGGGCCTGGGCACGGTGTTGTAATAGGGTGTGAACAGCGGCAGCGCCAAATACGAATCCGAAGTCACTACGCCCATCTGGAAGTCGAAGGATTTTTCTGTGAATTGTTGAATGAAGGAGGGAAAGTTATTGGCCAGGTTTTGCTGCGAGCTCGCCATCGAACCCGAATTGTCGACCACCCAAAGAACGTCGATTTTGGTGATACTCATGGCCGAGTTCTGCTGGAAGGTTTGACCTTCCGCCAGCAATGAATACGTCGTTGACCCTTCACCGCACGCACTTAAAAAAGTAGCAGAGGCAAGAGTAAGAAAAATTTGGATGGCCTTCATATACAAACTCCCTGTTTTGAAAGAACCTCTTCGTTCTTTCACATCAAACTACCCAGGAGCTTACATACCGCCTTCGAACATAGAGCTTATCGACCATGGTCTAGGAAACTTGATGGAGCTACAATTAAATGGGTCTACGGCCCCAATGTCTTAGAAAACTGTCTGAGGATTCGACATTATGCCTTCTATCAAATCATTCGTCTGGTCAGTCCGTTCAACATGTCTTAAATTAAGAAAAGGTTCTACATAGGGCCGTGAAAGGGGGTGATAGCGTGAACATAAGTCAATGTGACATGCTTAAGTCGGAGGTGGTGATCTCTTAGGAAACTAAGCGATCATTGTTTTCCGACTTATACAAAAAAAGGCCAGGGGTACGACCTCTGGCCTTTTCCTTTTTGGTGGGCCGAAGAGTTGCTGATTTTTTAAGCTCTGCCTAAATATCGAGCTCGCGATTAATGCACCAGGTCGCGACTGATCAAGAAATCTTAATCTCGTCAGGTCTAGGTATTCGGGGGGCGCGTCGTGATCGAAAGAATTAAAGAGATCAATAAAATCAGTTTGCAAGCGGTTTGGGATGAAAGCCACGTCTATCACGCCTTTGCGCCCGAGCCCTTGAGGCAAAACCTAAACAAATAAATGAATCGAGAACGGTGCAGCCAGCTCACCAATTCCTCTTATCAGGGCATTGGGATGCCCCAAGAGTTTAAGGCCCTGAAATTTTTTCTTGTCATTCGAACTGAGAATGTTCACGATCTTAATTGTGGGGGGGCGATGGAAGGCAGGATACCTGGTTCTCGAAGCAAGGAAGCTTCACATCGCCTTTTTTAAGGATTTCTAAAGTCCCTCCGCAAATCCCGAAAAATTCAAAGCATCCGAAGGGGCTTGGCGCAATCTGACCTCAGGACGTAAGCGCACACACTGTGAGTCCACTTCGACCACTTTGCCGAAGCCGGCGGTCTCGTGAATCAAGGCGTTCAGTCGATGCACGCTCATGCGTAAGCGGTGATAATGTTCTGGGCTGAACTCGCTTTGCCATAAGAGCTGAATCGCTTCGTCCACGGTGATGCTGGACTTGCTTACCAGTCGCTCAAGAAGCTGAAGACCGATTTTTTTCTTGGAGAGATCAAGAGTCTTGCCCTGAATTTGAACCGAGCGGGTCCTAGCCGAAAAATCGATACGGATTTCTTCGGTCTGGAGGGACTGCTTCAAACGATTCGTCCACAGCTTCTGGCTTTGTGGATCGAGCGCGCGCACGATCAGCTGAATTTTTCGATGAAGCTCCTGGCGCACGCCCGAGTTTTGCTCAAGATTCGCGGCGATACAAAGCAAACGTAAATGCGAAGCCCAAGGCAACTTCGGAGCCAGTGCGTTCAGTCGATAAAGAACGTCCTGGCATTCAAGTGATTCTTTAAGCAGGCCGTAAAGGAATTCTTCGAAGGGATCGAGCTCTTCGAATTCACTGGCCTTCTTTAGAACTGAAGGCAGGACTTCCAGATCTTGGCTCAAACAGCCTTCGATAAAGTCAAAAACAAACAGCCTTTGGTCGACCTCATCCATTCCGGAATCCGTCATGCGCTGAACTCTCTGCCAAGCGTGATCGGCCCCGATCAGGCGCAGTTCAATCAGCATCAAGCTGTGCTCAAGTTCAAAGCGCAAATCCTGACTAACTGTATTTTGGGCGACGCTGATCAATTCACGGTAGTGCTGGCTCAATTCATTCGCAGGTTCGAACAGCGCTTGCCAACGTGATTTCTGGATTAGCGCGCGCAAACGATGGGTCGCTTTTTGACTGCGCTTGTAAGCGCGGTCATAAAAGAGCGCGGCCGGTGCCAAGCGCGCTTCTTCTTCAAGAAGCTTGCCCAAGATCAGCTCACATTCAATCAGTGACTGCATACCTAACTTCGATTCGAATTCGATCAACTGAGTTTCTAGCCGCGCGAGACTTAAACGAAAGCCCTGCATATCCTGCAGAGTGTACTGTCCAACGGCAATGTCACGCACCAGATTGACGTTCTCTCCGTACTTTTCGATCGCGTTTTGCATTATTTGAAGGCTTTCGGCCACATGGCCGCGGCGAAATTCGACGATGGCTTCCAAGTGCGCTTTCGTTCGAAATTCAAATATCTCTTGCGGATGAGTCGCGGCCAACGTCTGTGCCGCGGCATCCAGTCGTCCGTTCAAAATAAGCGTGTTGGCCGCCGCCAATTGTTCGCTAATCATTCGATATTCCCGGTGCGCACTCGCACACGCGGACCGCTGGCTAAAGATATATTGTAGCCGCTGAGCAACGGTCGCTTCATAAATTCGAGTAGTGTCAGCCCGGTGGCAAACCGGCTCGTGGAAATGGCCGCCCATTCGACAGGCCAAAGATCGTCGCGCAGAAACGCACCAGCCGCTTCAAAAGCACGCAGCTGACTTTCATCTTTAAAAAAGAAGCGGACCAAATCGGCTACCACGTCGCCGGTGAACTGATTCTTCATAAACTGAACCGGCAAGACCGCCAAGGCCTGCTGAGATGTCGTCCATTGGAGGCCTGACCAACCCGTATTCACCCGGGGAAGCTCTTGCAGAACCAAAGCCCGGTAATGGGGCGAAAAGGCTAGCAGCGGCAAACTGAACTGCATGTAAAGCGCGCGCGTATTCGTGATCAATTCAGCGATGCAGGCCTCGCGGCAGCGATCGCTGACCAAATAAATAAGGTAGGGATCTGAAAGGTCTGCGGGTGCGGTGATTAGATTTTTACTCACGAGCTCGTTCAGAATCGCAAATTCCACTTGAAGGGCGCGCAAGTACGTAAGGGTATGCGCTTGTAGCGGGTTGCTCAGCGCAACCAAGGGATCCATCATTCCGTTTTGGCGTAAATTTAAATCGCGAAGATGGGGTAAATCCTGTCCGCCCGCGTGCAACGGGTGTGATTTGCTGTCAAGATAAACGGCCGTTTCGTGCGCCAAAATCTGCACCATGCGCGAAAAGGCGATGGGCTTCATATGCGTCAATACCGTCGTGACGTTGCTGATCGAATCGGTCCAGCTTTCGATGGGAAATTGTTGATCCGAGTGCGCTAATTTATAGCGGCGCGGCTTGTTGGCCTTGATCGAGAGTTTTCGAATATCTGCGGGCGAAGTCGGGTAGATCCACTCCGAGGCCTCGTTTGGGCGGCAGTCGCTGGCGATAGTGATGGATCTTTCGCGCGAGATCCCCAGGTGCAGTTCAAGAGCCTGCGGGTCGGCACCAAGAATATCACGGCAAATGGCTTTTCCGATTTGGGTACGTAAAATCAAATCGAAGGCGCGGTCGACTTCGTGTTGTGCCGGTACCTCGGCGGCCAACCCCGCGCTCGCGCTCCCCAGTAAAATTGAAATCAGCATTTGAAATACAAACACTTATGAACTCCCTGCCCGTGAATGAAGTACGGGTCGTAGCACACAAAGCTTCGGTGCAGAAATGTTCACATTTGTTTGTTCCCAATTTTCAATCCGATGGATATTTTTCGAACTTCTTTGGTCTTCCTTTCTTGACACAGGGAGCCTGAGTTTCGGCTGGGGGGAATCCAGGGGGGGGCTCAGGCTCTCATTTTCAATTCACTGACTGATTCCGTAGCCTTAAACGTCACTTTGCTTAGAAGTTCAGCGCTCTGGCGGCGTTCAAATGCAATTAATCAGCGGCTGAAATTTGCAAGTATTTCTCGAGGGAATTTCCCTTTGAGGGATCTGTATTATGAATGCAAGCTTCTTAGCCCTGACCTTAAATCTTCTTATGGCAATGGCGCTCGCCGGTTGCGGTGAGAAGGCCTCGCGAGGTCGCACTTCGGCGCGCACTTTCGAGCACCCGAAATCCGAAGCAGCCACGCCGCCTGATCAGCCCTTGACCCCTGAGCAAAAAATCGAAGCCGAAGCGCAAAAGGCCGCCCCCTTTATTTTACGCGGAGAAGTGCACAGCGCCGTTACGGCCTATCGGGTACCAGAAAAATTGCGCGCTCGCTTGCAAGAGACCAATCCTGAACTGATCGCGCCCCGAAGCACGAAATTTGAAGTTTTCAATCAGCACCTGAATATTCGCGCCAAAGATTCTTCAATGACTTTCACGGCCGTCTTGCGCGTGCCCGGGAAGCAAGAAGAACCGATTGAATTGACCTGCCAGTTCGATCAATCAACGGCGCCCTGGGCCTGTGACCAAATGTATCCCGTCGATGCGAAGGTGGCCGGTGAGCGACGCTTGCAGGCCACGGTCAACTGCCTCGACACCTATGCTTGCGAACGGGTGGGCGTGGAACTCTTTGTCGTGATTGATGGGAAGACGGAATCGCAACTTTTCCAGAACCAGAAGTTCTCCGCAAGACGTGCTTCCTCGGGCGACGTGGATGAGTCGGAACCCCACGGCCTGAAATCTCTGGAACGCCCCGTTCCCGTAGGCCCCGCACCTGCACGCCGGCCAATAGTTTTAGAGAAGCCGACTCCTCCCACACCGGCCCCAGCTCCCGCGCCGGAACCCGAAGCTGAAGTTTCGCCTGAGCTCAGCGAAGGTGAACTTGAAGAAGTGATGGAGGATCCCAATTCGGCCATCGAAATCAGTGCTCCGATCCCGATGCCGCGCCCGGGGCGCGGGCAGTTTTCGATTCCCGGTATTGAAACTTTGCGGCCCGAAACGGGTGGCGGGGTGAAGGCTCAAGCTTTTGGTTTTCACTATGGTGGCACGCTGCGATCAGGCAGCGAATTGCAAGGATCCGGGGACGGATTTGTTTGCCGTCAGCGCGCCAATCGCAATTTTGGAACGGACATGACGATTCAATTGCTCAAAGGCGCGGCCAAAGCGATGGAGCGTGCTCATCCTAATAAGTCGCCGATCGTGATCGCTAATATCTCTAA
Source organism: Pseudobdellovibrionaceae bacterium (assembly GCA_040381635.1). Classification (GTDB taxonomy): domain Bacteria; phylum Bdellovibrionota; class Bdellovibrionia; order Bdellovibrionales; family UBA1609; genus JALHOQ01. The sequence continues at coordinate 7,052 of JBEIHA010000054.1, read as the reverse complement.
GCAAGGTGGTGGACGGCTGTGCAATAACGGCAGTTGTCATCGCAGCCATCAGACCGGACTGGATGTGGATATCGCGTACCCCTCATTCAAACGCAACAGCGATATGTGGTCGCTTTGTGGTCCGGGCGGTTGTCGCTCGGGCGCCAAGATTTCCGACGACTTTGATGAGCAGCGCTTCTTTACCTTCGTCAAAACCTTAGTGGCGGCACAAGGTCGACCCGTGATTGCCATGTTCGTCGACGCCCAAATCAAACGCCACATGTGTCAGTGGGTGCGCAACAAGGGCGAGGATATTTCGAATCCGAATTCTCCGGCATTTTTGGCACTCCAGGCCATGAAACACCAGGCGGGGCATCACAATCATGTGCACGTGCGCTTCAAATGCCCGGGCAATCGCGATTGCCGCGATGCCACAGTCAGTTTGGGCAGAGGCAACGGTTGCTGATGGGCCACTTCTCTTTCGATTCGAGCGGATAGAGCCCCATCTAGACGATTGAGTGAAACCAGCGGACCCAACCCTTATCCAATTTCCATGATTGAAATCACGAAAACAGGTAGCTAGCCACCTGCGAGCGCTGTTAAGATCTATTTGGGCTCCGGGGGAGGTCTAAGTGCGCTTAATCTGTCGACTGGTTCCGCTTTTCCTGACTGCAGCTTGCGGCTCCAATCCTAAAGTGAGTGCGTCCCCCGATCCAGCCCATACAATTGAGATTGAAGCCGTCTTTGCTTACGCGCCACGCCGCGCCCAGGAGCTCGAAGCGGCGGTACTGAGCCACCCTAAAGTGCAGGGCTGCCTGAAGCTCACGTCCGAGATTCGCAGTGATAAATTCGTCACTGGCATCGAAGGATATTTGAATTATAAAGGTGGAATTGAAAACCTGAGTGTCTCTACCACAGAGCCTTTGAGGGCGTGCTTACTTAAGGAAATCGGGGCGTTGGCTTTGGGTCGCGGGCGGGCGGGCCCATTTAAGATGCAGGTCAACCGAGTCGCCCAGCCAGGGCAAAACCCGAAAGCTATTCTTTTAGTCCTTCTCCCTTGACGGACTTCCAGGAAACCTTTAACTCTTTGGATCTACCAGAGTTTACGAGGATACACCTGAATGGCAAAACTAAGTTCTGTACTGAAAAACGAGCGCAAGAAGGCGATGGCCGCAAAATACGGACGCTACCGCACGGACTTGCGCAACAAAGCCAACAATCCTAATGTGGCTGAAGACGACCGCATTGCGGCTCGCTTGAAACTGGCTAAACTTCCCCGCAACACTTCGCCCATCCGCACGACGGTTCGTTGCTCGGTGACCGGACGTCCGCGTGGGAACTTCCGTAAATTCGGACTCTCGCGTATGGTTTTTCGCTCTCTCGCACACCGTGGCCTTCTGCCGGGTGTGACGAAAGCCAGCTGGTAAACCTTATTTAGGACGGGCACTAGCCAGTGCCCGGCTCCTTATAGTTCGGTGCAGCCGCGCCCACCAACCTCTCAATTTCCAGAGGTCCCATGAAAAAATTGAACTTCGTATTTCTGATCTTTCTATGTGTCACACTTAGCGGTTTAACCGCTTGCGTGAGTGGGGCCAAGCGTCTCGCGCAGCTCGAACTCGCCGCCACTCATCCCCCCGAACTCGAAAAACTTTGTCGCGAAGGAATTAGCGGAGCTTGCGCCTTTCAAGGTAAGCCTGTCGTTTTGGGTAGTCCGCTTTCGATCATGCAAGGTGTGACGTCCTTAAAGCAAAGCCGTTTCGTGGCCATGGTCCCCAAAAAAGAGGGACGAACCTATTACGTGCGGGGACCGCGCGGAATCTTTAAGTTAGAGAGCCGGCGCACGGATTGGCGGTCTAGTCCGATGGCCGCCGATCACGTCGAAGCTTTCGATCTCGACCCGAAAGAGACTTACGAACTGATCATCATCGACGCAGACGGAATGGCGATTGATCGACGCAATTTTCGCTCACTCGACACCACCAAGAGAAATCCAAAATTGGCGGTGATCAGCTGCATGGACGATTCACTAAAGACCGAGCAAGCGTCGATGTGGAAGTTACTATTGGAAGACAAGCCCGAAGTTATCTTGATGATCGGGGACAACGTTTACGCCGACCGCATACCCGGTGGCTACCAAGCGGCGACGCCTGAGCAACTTTGGGATCGCTACGTGGATTCTCGAAATACGTTGGATATTTTTAAAGCAAAGGATCTCGTTCCCGTTTTCGCCACCTGGGACGATCACGACTATGGTCGCAACGATTCGGATCGGACCTACGCCTTCAAGGAAGATTCTGCCAAGGTTTTCCATGCGTTCTTCGCGCAAGCTCAAGCGACTGGCGAATACACTCGCGGCCCCGGGGTGTCATCGATGTGGTCGGCCTTTGGCTTGCGCTTTTTGTTTCTAGACAATCGCACCTTCCGCTCGCCAAATAAATTGGATCTTCCGGATCAAACTCATTTCGGAGTTGAGCAAGAAGACTGGATCGAAGCGCAATTGAAGTCGGCAAAGGAACCCGTACTTTTAATCAGCGGCGATCAGTTTTTCGGCGGTTATCAGATGTTCGAATCCTACGAGGGCAGTCATCCGAAAAGTTTCACCACACAACTTGCCCGCTGGAAGAAGTCGAAAGTCCCGATTGTTTTCGTCAGCGGCGACAGGCACTTGAGTGAAGTCATCCAAGTTCCCGTTAAGAGCTTGGGGTACCCGACGTTCGAGCTCACCTCGAGCCCCCTGCACGCGAAAGTTTTCCCGGATGCCTTTCAGAAAAGTCCCAACCCGAATCAAAAAATGGGTATCGCCGGCAAATACAATTACATGTTGGTGAACATCGAAAAGAGTGGGTCAAAATCCCTTCAACTCAATGTACGCTCGAAAGGCTTGGATAAAGTGACCTTGTTTGAAGCGAATTTGGCGGTTAAAAAATGATCGAAGTGATTTCAGGCACGGACCGTCCGGGCTCTTATTCATTAAAAGTCGCCAATTATGTCGCCGGTGTTTACCGCGAATATCAGCAGTCCGTGCAGGTGATGGACCTTGCTCAACTGAATCTGGCCGACGCGGCTGGCGGCAATTACTACCAAGGCGCTAAAGGCACGTTCAAAGAGGCCGAAGAGCGCGTGCATAGGGCCGATGGTCTGGTCATCATTGTGCCCGAATACAATGGCTCTTATCCTGGTATCTTAAAGTTGTTTATCGACTACTGGCGCTATCCATCGACTTTTGAGCACCGTCCAGTGGCCTTCGTTGGATTGGGTGGACGCTGGGGTGGTTTGCGCCCGGTCGAACATCTGCAACAGGTCATGGGCTACCGAAATGCGTATGGCTTTCCCCAGCGCGTTTTTCTTTCGAATATTAAAAACATCTTTAAAGACGAAAAAGTTGAAGATCCTGTGCTGCATGATCTTGTGCAAACGCAGGCGCGCGACTTCATTAAGTTCAGCCAAGCGCTTAAGTCGCAGGGGCTCGACGCTAACTCGCGGCTAAAATGAAATGGCTGGTCACGGCTTTTGCGCCTTTCGGCGGTGCGGCTTCCAACTCCTCGCTGATTGTCTTGAATCAATTGCGCTTAAGGGACTGGGGCGGTCGAATTGAATTTCATTCTCCCGTACCGGTCGAGTTCAACTCAGCTTGGAAGAATATCCGCCAAGTGATGGACCGGGATCAGGACTGGACCGGCGTGCTCGCGTTCGGTCAGGCTGAAAACCGAACTCGGCTGGGGATTGAGCAAGTGGCTTTGAATTTCAACAACCCTCGGATTCCCGACAATGCCGGGTTTAAGCCTGCAGAAGGCCCGATTGATCCCGATGCGCCGATCTTGTGTGGGACAAATATCCCTTGGCTGAATTTCGATCTGTCCGAGAGCAGTGAACGCTCGTATTCTGCCGGCACTTACGTTTGTAACAACGTGATGTTTCATTCTTTAAGGTGGGCCTTAGCGCAAAAAAAGAAGGCTGGCTTCGTTCATATCCCCGTGCTTACATCTCAGCAGGATCAGGCGTTGGAAAAAGCCCCGCGCCTAGATGACCGAGCCGCGGTCATTGAGGCCGCGCGCATACTGGAGTTTTTGTTGAAACTATGAGCATTCTGCAAGTCGTCGCCGGAATTATTGAAGATGACCACGGTCTAGTGTTGCTGGCTCAGCGTCCACCGGGCAAACATTTGGCCAGCTACTGGGAATTTCCCGGCGGTAAAATTGAAGCTGGGGAGTCCGGCCCCGAAGCTTTAGCTCGCGAACTTAAGGAAGAGCTTTCGCTCGAAATTTCCATAGGCCGTTTTATGGGGATCTATCACCATCGTTATGACTCGGTCGAAATCGATCTGCACGTTTATGTCGGCCGCGCGAACAATTCACCTAAGCGCAGCGAGCAGGTCAGTGTCTTCAAATGGATCAATCCGGCCAAGATCAATGCACGTGACCTTGCTGCAGCGGATGTAAAGCCTTTCGAGCAGTATCTCGAAAGTCTCTCGACCTGAATTTTCTGACTTCATTTTCCAGACCTTAGTAGGAAACATTGTTTTCAAGTTTCCGCCGATAAAATGGGGTCGGGGGAATGCTGTGTCTGTGCGTAAAATTATTGCCGAAAAATTAATGTGGGAAACTCTCAAGCGCTGGAGGCGAACTTCGCCTGAGCTTGATCGCATTGCCTTTCTGAAAACCGTTCCCTTTTTTAACGAGCTTTCGAATTGGCAGCTGCACAAAGTTTCGGCCATCGTTTTTGAACGCACCTACGAGGCTGGCGAATTGATTTTCGAGCAGGGGCAGCCCGGCGCCGCTTTGTTTTTGATCACCGAAGGGCAGGTTTCGGTGGAGATCTATAAGGATCACTTCACCGCGACGTTAGCCGTGCTCGAAAAAGGTGCTTTCTTCGGCGAGATGGCTTTATTGGATGAATCGCCTAGGTCGGCTTCGGCGCGAAGCCTTGAGCAGACGAAGACGCTCGCACTTTACCGCAATGATTTGACCCGCTTGATCAGCACGGATCCCGATACGGCCAGCCACATTTTTCGCGCCCTCGCGCGCATCGTGGGTGATCGTCTGCGCAGCACCAACGAACTGGTACAAGGTTCTAGCTTAGAAGAAAAGATTTCCGCATGAAGCGCCGTCCGACGCTCGAACAGCAGGAGCTTGAGCGTAAAATTCGCAGGCGTATATTCAAGTCGTGCTTCTGGGTTTTGACCGTCAGCGCCTCGCTGCTATTGTTGTGGAAATTGAGCGGTCTTTTGCTTCCGATGTTGGTCGGGGCTTTTATGGCGTATCTTTTTCGCCCCTTAAAGGACCGCTTTCAGGTTCCTTGGCTTCATCATGAATTGCGCGTGCTCAGTCTTTTTGCCTGCATAGGTCTAGTGATGTATGTGGTCGGGAATACCGTTCGCAAACATATCCCCGACGAAAAGCAGAAACTCGAACTGAAAGTTCGGGTCAAATACAAGATGAACGAAAAATACCAAGAGCTTGCGGGCACCAATGACAAAGACAAACGCTCGGGCGCGGTCGCGCAACTGATCAGCAAAGAGCTTGGGCCCGTCATGGACAAAGTGAACAAGTTCATCGATCTGACCCCGGATGAACAGGAATTGTTTTTGAAGTATCGCGAAGGACACAACGGTCAGTCGAAAATCGAAGATCGATTCTTTGATTACTTCCAAGCAAACCAGACCACCTCGTCCTACACAATCAAGGACCGCGAGCCTTCGGCGGTGATGCCGGACCACCACGCGCCAGCGGCGGCGGCCACTGCTGGAAAACGCAATCACATGGAAGAATTCACTATCTGGATTATCGCGCCCTTGATCTTTATATTTCTAGGTTTTGATAACGGACAGATTCGCCGCTACGTAATTGGATTAGTGCCGAATCGCTATTTCGAATTGTCGTTGACGGTGATGGATGAACTGGACGATGCGATTGGCCGGTACTTGCGCGGAACACTAATGGAATGCGCCTTGGTGGGAGCGACTTTGACCATAGGCTTCATATTGGTAGGAATTCCGGTGTCGATCTCGATTGCGATCGGGGTGGTGTCTGGTTTAGTGAACGCGATTCCCTTTCTAGGAACGGTCATTGGCTTGATCATAGGGCTGGGCTACGCCTTGGTCGCCGAAAACGTGACCCCGTTGATTCCGGGACTTAACCCCAATGACCTAACGGTTTACGTTTGCATTATCGTGTTCGTCGCACACATGTTGGACAATGCGTTCTACGCACCTTTCGTCTTAGGTAAGGCCGTAAACCTTCATCCGCTGGTCGTGGCGGTGGCGATCTTAAGCGGCTCACTCTTAGGTGGTGCCTTGGGAATGCTCTTCGCTATTCCCACGGTGGTGATCGTAAAGACCGCAGTTGAAACCCTGTTCAAAGAACTAAAAGACTACCGGATTATCTAGACCGGCGAATCAATCCGAATACAAATGTTGAATGGCCCTTACGTCGTAATCGTAAAGCTTCGGTTCTCTATGATTCCCTTGGCATTCAATTCTTCTTGATACTCACCTAGTAAATAAAAAATATCGGTGTCGAGGAGGTTTTCTTGGCCCGGACCTGTCAATGTTAGCGCCTGTGCCGTGACTGCATCCTCGCCCGCAATTTCAATCCATTCTGTGGTGAAGCTAAATGTCCGAGTGTCTAGGTCTGAAAATGGTGGGCAAGCGACCTGGGTTGCGGTTTTTAGCTCCAGGCGCCCATCCAACGCTTTCGACCAGGCAGCCGCCGCTTGGTTTACGATCTGGGGAAGAATGGCGGGGAGTGACCCGCAGATCAATATCTTAAGGGGGACGTCCCGTCGCCAGCCGACCTTGACGCCCTTGCCGTACAAGAATTCATAGACCGCGTCGCCCATTCTTTTAACGGCTGGCTTCGCGTGCGTGAGCGTAAGGGAAATTACACTCCGCTCGCCCATCGTCTTATCTTGAAGGAGTAAACTGAAAGCGGTCTGGTCGGGAGTAATGCTGGTGTGAACAACGGCATCGCTTTTTGGCGCGCCTAAAGTTACGCTTTTCCCATCAGCTTCGTAGCGCTGTAAAATCCAGCCCTCGCCGGCACGATGAAAGATAAGTTTCACCGTAGTTTTTTGAT
>JBEIHA010000053.1:0-13840 GCA_040381635.1 Pseudobdellovibrionaceae bacterium | reverse complement strand
GAAATCGAATTCGAAATGCTTCAGCTAGCCTTAGGTTCACGGGTAATTTTTGTGGGCGAAGTACCCGTGTCGAGCCTAACCGATTACATTGCCCTGGCCGACGTGTTCGTAAACTTAAGTGCACGCTCTTCGGGGATCGAGCAAAGTTTGCTTGAGGCCATGGCGCAAAAGAAAGTGATCGTGGGCTCGGAAGTTTCGCCGTTAGCGAACGTGGTCGAAGATGGTGTGGACGGATTTCTGATTCGTCCCGCCGACACCTTCACGCTCTCCGAGCTTTTGCTTCAAATATTTTCTGGTCAGGTCGGAACCAAGGAAATGGGCGAACACGCCAGGAAAAAGGTTTTAAACCTCTTCGATAGCCAAAAGATGCTGAACCAGACGCTCGAGGCCTATCAGCGGGCCAGGACTCGCTTTGTCACGGCGCATAGACCGTTCTTTTCACTGGCAAGCCCCGATCGTTCTCAATAGAATTTAACTAATTTCAATAACTTGAGGCAACTTAAGTCTGAGGCAGAAATGACAAAAGCCGACCTGATCAACCTGATTGCCGAAAAATCAAACATCACCCGCGTGAAAGCGGAGACCGTGGTGAACACCATCTTTGATTCGATGGTGGAAGCTCTCATGCGCAACGACCGTATTGAAATCCGAGGTTTCGGATCTTTCGTCAACCGCGACTATGGTGCTTACAAAGGCCGCAATCCCCGCACCGGCGAAGTGATCGAAGTTTCCGAAAAGAAGCTGCCCTTCTTCAAGGTCGGTAAAGAGCTTAAAGAAGACATCAACGGCAAAGACTAAAGCTCGAAGAGCCTTAGCTCGCGGATGTTCGATACGCCGTAAAGTGCCATGTAAAGCCGCTCTAGTCCCAAAGCTATCCCGCCGGTCGGAGGAATCCCCGCTTCAAGCGCTTCGATCAATTCGAGATCCGGCGGCAGTTTTTCGGTTCCGAGCCGGCGGCGCTCCATCATCTCTAGGTCCCAGCGTTTGCTTTGTTCTATGGGATCAGTCACTTCGTTGAAGGCGTTCGCGATCTCTAAACCATTCCAATAGAACTCGAAACGATCGGCCCAGCCCTCTTCATCCAGGCGCGCAAGTGCCGCCATCGCCGGGGGGAAACGGCGCACAATCAACGGTCCCATTTTCGCCATGGCCGGTTCGATATGGGCGATCATCAAACGGTGAAACAGGTCGGTGAAGGTGTCGCCGGGGTCGAAATCGATATTCCATTTCACGGCGAGCAGGCGCATCTCTTCCGGTGTGGTGCGCGGCCCAAGATCGAAATTCAGAACCTCTTTGAAGAGCGCTCGGAAATCCGTAACACGGAGCTGCGCTTTTGCTCCCAGCGCCTTCAACATCAATTCTAGATCTTCGATCACTAAATCGAGGTCGGCAAAGCCTCGGTACCACTCCAGCATCAGAAATTCATTGGCGTGGTGATCGGAAAACTCTCCCCGCCGAAAACACGGGCGGATCTCGAAGATATCGGTCAGTCCCTTAGCGATGGCCTTTTTCATATGGATTTCGGGACTGGTGGGCAGATAGCGCGTGTCCGATACCGGTCCGCGCGTGACTCTCGTAGAAAACGCTTCGAGTGAGGGCTCAAGGCCCGGACAGGGCACCAGAGTCGGCGTAAAGATCTCGCTTAAGCCGCGACCTTTCAGGTAGCTGCGCACTTGGTCGGCGAACTTGGCGAATTCGACGGCGTGGGGACGGGGTCTTCCGCGCTCGGCTTGGCTTGCGTGAATCTTTCGCGACTGGGTACAGTGATGAAGGCCGTCCCCGACCTGACTGACTAGAACTTGCAACAGATCACCGATCTGAAGATCCGTGAAGAGTTCGGCCGCCCCGTCCAAGCGAACCGCCCCTTCAATGTCCTTCAAGAAATGCCCGCCGTTGAGGAGCATATACTCTCCCCCGACCCAGAAGGGCGGCGAAGGCTCTAGATGTCGAATCCGCGCTAGCGAAAAAAGTGGGATGGAGTCCTGCATCTTGACGCAATCGGCTACCATGCCTAGGTTGCCTTGTCATCCAAGGATACCCATTTGAGCAAGGGGCCCCATGAAAGCTGTCTACGAAGTGCGTGTCGAGGTCGATAACGAAGTGGCGGCCGAATATCTGATCTGGCTGCGTGAACATTTGAAGCAAATAGTGGAGGCCGTCGGCTTTGAAAAGGCAGACCTGTTTACCCTAGAACACGAATCCCCGCGGTTCGCTACCTGGGTGGTGCAGTACGTGGCTTCCTCACGAGTGACCATCGAAGACTATCTCAACCACCATAGCAAAAGCTTTCGTGGCGACGCCATTCATCGCTTCGGCGGTAAATTCAAAATCGAGAGGAGAATTTTGAATTTTCAAGAGTCTTTCCCGGCTTGACACAACGGTGCTTGAGCTACAAATTGTGTTCAACGCAGATATCCGAAAGGAAACCTTTCTTATGACGACCCAAGTGAACTGGCAGAAAATCCGTACTGAAATCAACCGCCTCACCGACGTCGAACAGCTAAAAAGCGAAGTTCAACGCATCGGCGCCGAAATTCGTAAATTCGATTTCCACACGGTGCTTAGCCCCGCAGCTCAACAGAAACTGAAGAGATTCGAAAAGCGCTACAACACGTTGTTGCGTTCGATCGCCCAAGCGCAACGCCAGATGGATCGCGAATTCAACCGTATCCTTCGCAATATCAAATCGCATCGTACCGACGTGGAAAAGGCTGTTACCCAGCAAAAAACCAAGCTTGAAAAAGCGTCAATGGGTTTCCGCAAACGCTTTTCAAAAAAAGCGGCTGGTAAAGCGACCCCCGGCGCTTCGCGAAAGCGTGGGTCTTCTAAGACTACAAAGACCACCAAGAAAAAGGCATAATTTCTTTGGACGTCACGGAAACGCCCGTTGATAGAGGCGCCAGGTCGGATACCTCGGCGCCTTATTCTTTAGGAGCAATGATGATGAAGCTTGATCAAACCAACAGTTTTGTTCGCCGTCACATCGGTCCCAATCCGGACGACGCGGCCGCGATGCTGAAAACTCTGGGCCTAAAGAATCTCGACGAACTGATGGATAAGACGCTTCCGGCCTCCATCCGCTGGAAGCAGCCCTTGGATCTGCCGGAAGGCCTAGGCGAAGCCAAAATGCTCGATACCGCTTGGGCGCTGGCTTCAAAAAACAAAGTCTATCGTTCTTATTTAGGTCAGGGTTATTACGACACCGTCACCCCGCCGGTGATTTTGCGCAATATTCTAGAAAACCCGGGATGGTACACGTCCTACACCCCTTATCAGGCCGAAATTTCTCAAGGCCGCATGGAAGCGCTGTTGAACTTTCAGACCATGATTATGGATCTGACGGGTCTGCAAATGGCCAACGCTTCCCTGTTGGACGAAGGCACTGCCGCCGCCGAAGCGATGCACTTGTGCAAAGCCGCTTCGAAAAATAAAACGGCCAAGAAAATCTTCGTGAGCTCGGGCGTTTTTAAGCAAACCTTAGAAGTCATTCGTACGCGCGCCTTGCCCTTGGGTCTAGATGTGGTCGTGGGCGACGAAGACACGGTAAAACTCGATGGCGAATATTTTGCCGCCGTCTTGCAGTACCCTAATGCACTGGGCGTGGTGAAGGATCTGACCGGCTTTTTGGCGGCTTGCAAATCGCAAAACGTGATGTCCATCGTGGCCGCCGATCTACTTTCACTCTGCGTCTTGAAATCACCTGGCGAAATGGGGGCGGACGTGGCTGTCGGCACTTCGCAGCGCTTCGGGATTCCGTTTGGCTTCGGCGGGCCCCACGCGGGCTATATGTCGACCAAAGAAGAATTCAAGCGCATGATCCCAGGTCGCATCATCGGCGTGTCCGTCGATCAGCACGGAAGTCCTGCGATGCGCTTGGCTTTGCAAACGCGCGAACAACATATCCGCCGTGAAAAGGCGACTTCGAATATTTGCACAGCGCAAGTTTTGCTGGCCGTGATGGCGTCTATGTACGCCGTTTACCACGGACCCAAAGGTTTGCGCGCCACCGCCGAAAGAGTGAACAACTTGGCGCGAGCCTTGGGTGCCGGTCTACAGAAGCTGGGCTTCACTTTGCTCAGTGAATCCGTCTTCGACACCTTGCACGTGAAGGTCAGTCCCGATCAGCGTACCGAAATTCTTACGCGCGCCGCTTTAGCAAAAATTAATTTGAACAATTTTTCGTCGGCGACTCTGGGGATTGCTCTGGATGAAGTGGCTACTCCCGAAGAAGTCGAAGTTTTGCTTCGCGTTTTCTCAGGAACCCGCGAAGTTCCCACGGTGGATGAGTCTTTGAAAGCTTCGAAGCTTGGAATTCCCGAAGGCTTGAAGCGCACAAGTAGCTACCTCACCCATCCGACCTTCAATCGTTTCCATTCGGAAACCGAGATGCTTCGTTATATAAATCGTCTGCAAAGCAAAGATCTGTCATTGACCCAAAGTATGATCCCACTCGGATCATGCACGATGAAGCTGAACGCGACGGCCGAGATGATCCCCATCACCTGGCCCGGATTCTGCCGCATTCATCCCTTTGCTCCTCTCGATCAAGCGCAAGGCTACTTGGAATTGATTCACCAGCTCGAGAAATGGCTGGCCGAAATCACCGGCTACGCCGCCGTAAGCCTACAGCCGAATGCGGGCTCCCAAGGGGAATACGCCGGACTGCTGGTCATCCGCGAATATTTAAAATCGAAAGACCAAGAGAATCGCAACATTTGCTTGATCCCTTCAAATGCACACGGAACTAATCCGGCCAGTGCGGTTATGGCGGGATTCAAAGTGGTGGTTACCGCGTGCGACGATCAAGGCAACGTGGACATCACGGATTTGAAAGCCAAGATCGAATTGCATCGGGCAAACCTTGGTGCGCTCATGGTGACCTACCCCTCCACCCACGGCGTATTCGAAGAAAATATCGTGGAGATCTGTGCCTTAATTCACGAAGCGGGCGGCCAAGTGTATATGGACGGCGCCAATATGAACGCTTTGGTCGGTGTTTCGAAACCGGGAAAATTCGGCGCCGATGTCTCGCACTTGAATTTACATAAAACGTTCTGCATTCCCCACGGCGGTGGCGGACCGGGCGTCGGTCCCATCGGTGTCGGCGAACATCTGAAAGAGTTTTTGCCTAAACACGGCTTGGTGCCCGAAGCTGGCCCCGTTCGCGGCATAACGGCAACGACCAGCGCGCCTTGGGGATCGGCCGGCATCTTGCCGATCTCTTGGGCTTATGTCGCGATGATGGGTCGGGACGGCCTTCGCCAGGCGACTCAGGTCGCTATTTTGAATGCGAACTATATGGCCAAGCGCTTAAGCGCTCACTACCCGACGCTTTACACAGGCAAGAATGGTCTCGTGGCGCACGAATGTATCCTCGATGTCCGCGGCTTCAAAGAAACCGCCGGCATAGGCGTTGAGGACTTTGCAAAACGCTTGATGGACTTTGGCTTTCATGCGCCGACGATGTCCTGGCCAGTCGCGGGCACGCTGATGATCGAACCCACCGAAAGCGAATCCAAAGAAGAAATCGACCGCTACTGCGATGCTTTGATCCAAATTCGCCAAGAGGTCGCCGAGATCGAAGCGGGCAAAGTCGACCGCGAAAACAATGTTCTGAAGAATGCCCCCCACTGCTACACCCATCTGTTGGGTGACAAGTGGGATCACCCCTACACCCGCGAAAAAGCAGCCTTCCCGCTTCCTTGGGTCAAAGAACGTAAGTTCTGGGTGAGTGTTGGTCGTGTGGACAACGCCTACGGGGATAAAAACCTCGTATGCTCATGTTTGCCTTTGGACGATTATTAAATGTCTCGGAGCCTTTTCTCCAATGCGGGGCGCAAGCCGCTCCGCATTGCAGAAAAGGCTCCGACGGTTTTAATTTACCACTTTAACGTATATCCCCGTCAGCTTGCGGCCGGTGCCGCTGCAGCGGGTGTCTTTTTCCGTGGCGCCGATGCAGCCGCTCGGTGTCTTAATTCGAGAGTCTCCATGTTTACCGCCGCTGTAAATCAGCACGGCTCCCAGCGGAACGCTGTTCGGATCTTTCGCGATTTTATTCCGCCATTCTTCGCAGTTCATAAGATTTACGAATTTCTCTTTCACAAGGGCAGACCCCGCGTTCGCGGCCGAAGTTCCAAGGCTTGATTGTTTTCTTACTAAACCCGCCTCGGCCAAGGCTAAGCGGACGTTGCGCAACGAATAAGTTCTGCCAGGGCCCTTGGCCGCGATCCCTGGAATCGCTTTGACCGCAGGGCGAGCTTTTTTCTCAAAGCGCTTCACGGTGTCGGCACTTAGGCAGGCGGAGGAATCATTCGGCGCGCCGGCAATAGGATCGTCGCCAAGAATGGGATTCCCGCGTGTTACGGCGTAGTCTTCGCCGTCCTGCTGTTCCGCGCCGCCCATTTCATCGGCGACCGTTTCGGCGTAGGCGTTGAATCCGATCAATAAAGCGAGCAGCGAAATTTTCCACATAGTAAACCCCCGTTATCTACATTAGACGTGAGGGGCCTGCGCTTCTCAAGACCAGTCTAGGAAAGCAAAACGTTCATCCACTCTCGCTGCGCAGGATTCAAGGCTTCTTTCGGAGTCATCAGTCCCACCTTCAGACCTTGGTCGCGGCAATGGCAGTCTTTAAGTAAATCCGATTCGGATTTCAGAATGCGGGTGAGCAAGCTAAACGCTTTGCCGTTGTTGCGCTTCATGATCGAAATCACTTCTTCTAAGGTGACGTGCGGGCGCGAAGTGTCCCAGCAATCGAAGTCGGTGACGAAGCTGCAAGGCAGATAAGTCATCCCCGCCTCGCGCGCGAGCGAGCTTTCGGGAACATTGGTCATTCCGATAATGTCGGCATTCAGTTCACGGTACGTGATGCTTTCTGCGTAGGTCGAAAAATTGGGACCTTCGATGCAAACGTAAGTCCCGCCCACGTGGGTGGTGAAGGATTCTTGCGCGGCCAACTTTTCAACCTCGCGGGCAAGCTTTTCACACACGGGGTGAGCCAGCGAGGTGTGCCCGACCACGCCGTTCCCGCAGAATGTATGCTGTCGGAGGCTCTTGGTGCGGTCGATAAACTGTAGGGGAATCACAAGATGTTCGGGTTCAAGCTCGGCGCGAAGGGAACCCACGGCCGAAAAACTCAAGATGGCTTTCGCGCCCTGGGCTTTCAAAGCGTAAATGTTCGCGCGGTAATTGATTTCGCTGGGAAGGAGCTCGTGCTTTTCCCCGTGGCGGGAGATAAACAAAATCTCTTTCCCCGCAACGCGCACTTTTTTAAAGCCGCTCGAGGCCATCCCGAAGGGTGTTTCGCGCGGTAAAAGTCCTATGTTTTCAAAAGCGTCGAATTTTTCGAAACCGGATCCACCGATCACTGCCCACATTTTAGGACTCCTGTATCAGTGCGCCTAAGCGCACTTGTTCTTGGTTGAAAACTCCGCGGTCCAAAATCCATGCGGTGACTAATTCCGCGGGTGTAACATCAAAGGCCGGGTTCCAAACGGGGCTGGTCAGCGGCGCCCACGTCCCTTGAACTTCGCCGGCTCCGCGCTCTTCGATGGGGATGTCGGCCCCCGAAGTACATTCAGGATCGACCGTCGTTTGCGGCGCGACCACGTAAAAGGGCAGACCATGATGCTTACACAAAACCGCTAAAGAATAAGTGCCGACCTTGTTGGCGAAGTCCCCGTTGCGCGCGATTCGGTCGGATCCCACCAATACTTTGTCCACCTGCCCTTTTTGCATCATGCCCGCCGCCATATTGTCGCAAATCAGGGTGTAGGGAATTTTGTTTTTCTCAAGCTCCCAAGTTGTTAAACGTCCGCCTTGAAGCAGCGGCCGAGTTTCATCCACGATCACGTGCAAGTTTAAACCGCTACGGTGGGAGTGAATGATCACGCCCAGAGCTGTGCCCAGGCCCGCCGTCGCTAGCCCACCCGTATTGCAATGGGTGAGGACCCGATCGCCAATTCGCAAAATGCTTGATCCATTCTTAGCGATTCGCTGGCAAAGGATAACGTCTTCGCGACAGATCGCTTCGGCCTCGAGGGGAACCGCGCCTAGTCCGTCGCTCAAGAAAACCTTACGCAAGCGTGCGATGGCGTTCATCAAATTCACGGCGGTGGGGCGCGCCTTGTGCAAATCTTCAAGGGCGGATTCGAATTCGGGAGGCGTGCAGCCTGTCTCAGCTAAGAAGCCCGCTTGTAAAGCCGCTGCTACGCCGATCAACGGCGCGCCCCGAACCGACAGCGCGCGAATGATCTTCACCATCGAAGTGACGTCGCGGGATTCAATCCACGTTTCTTTGTGCGGCAATTGAGTTTGATCCAAAATCCAAAGTCGGTTGTCTTTGACCTTCAGACCAGTGGATTCAAAATCTCTCACAGCAAGCGCTCCCCGAATTGCGCGCGCATGGCCTTTAAGGCTTGAACCTCTTCCGCTGGTAAGGGCTTGGCCCCACCCAAAGTTTCGGCGATCCACAACATTTGCGCCGAATGCTCCAGGCGTTCCATTCCATTCAAGGCTTCTTCCAAACTTTCACCCCAGCAGACGGCGCCGTGACGACTTAAAATCAGCGCCCGGGCTTTTGGAAGATACGTCGCTAATTGAGTGCCCATGGCTTCGGTCGTCGGGCGCGCGTAAGGAACGATAGGAATGCTTCCCGCACCGAGAATAATTTCGCTTAAAGAGTCGTTCGGCAATTCGGTCAAATGGGGTCGGGCCAACGACCAGCCCACAGCATGGGGAGGATGCGCGTGCACCACGGCTTTGGCGTTTGCACATAGTCGGTAAATGGCCAAATGCATGTCGCGCTCGCCACTGGGTTGGCCTTCGAGCACCTGACCATCCAGATCGATGCGCGCGATTTCATGACTTTCGATATGCACCTTCGATCGCCCAGAGGGCGTAATCAAAATATCGCTGTCATCGCGCCGGAAGCTAATATTGCCATCGGCCGCGGCCAGCATATTACGCGCGTAAAGCCTTCGGCCGACGTCCAGTATTCCCTGTCGAATTTCGCTATCGAGCATTTCGTTTCCTTAAAAAGGTTTTCATGCCATATATAGGAGCGAATGGACAAAAGAATTGTGGATATAGTTTTGGTACGGATGGACAAGATCGGCGATCTCGTCGTCAGTCTTCCCGTCGACGAACATCCCGCTCTCAGTGGTCGGCGCGTGCACTGGTTTATCACCACGGGCCTAGGCTTTGTCGCTGATCAAGCCGCGCCCAAACGCCAAGCGCTCGAATTCAAACGCGGCTTTTCGGTCTTCGAATTTTTTCGCATGGTGGGCTGGTTAAAGAAACATCGCCCGCAGACGATCGTATTGCTGCATTGTCCGTGGTGGGTTTCCATGGCGGCCAAGTGGGCCGGGGTACCCGAACGCATTGGCCGAAAAAGCCAGTGGCATTCGTGGTTGTTTTTGAATCTTCACGTCAAACAAAAGAGATCCCAAGCGGACCGTCACGAAAGTGATTTTAACTTTGATTTGGTCGAACATGGTTTCAATCGCCTGGGTTTACGGCGCACGACCAATCTCGAGTTCTTAAAGAAAACCTATCTACGACTTCTGGCCCCCAATCCGTTCCGCACCTTAGAGGTGCGCGGTTTAAAGAGCCGTGCCTACCGCGTAGTCCACCCGGGAATGGCGGGCTCGGCGCTGAACTGGCCGCCCGAAAATTTCGTGGCGTTGATTGAAAAGCTGGCGCTTGAGATGCCCGTTCTGATCACCGGCACTAAGTCCGATCACAAATATTTAGCGGGCGTGGTTTCGGTAAAGAATTTGCCAAACGTGCACTGGTTGGTCGACGAATTAAAAGTGTTTGAATTGCTGGATCTACTCTCCCAGGCAAAAAGCGTGGTCGCGCCCAGCACCGGCGTTTTGCATTTGGCCGCCTCATTAGGGACACCGGTGCTCGGCATCTATTCTCCCCGCAAAGTAGAACATCCGCGGCGCTGGGGCCCGAAGGGACTCTATGCCACTTATTTAGTTCCGCAAATCGGCGAAGCTGACAATTTTAATCCCGACGTGATGAACGAAATCCGCGTCGAGCAAGTGCTAGGGTCCGTTCACGACTTGGAGCGCGGTAATGTCCATCCCGGCACAGAAGCTCAGTCCTCGGTTTGAGGCTTTTTTGCGGTCAAGCCTCGCGCATTACGCGCCGGGGGCGCTGGCTCGTGAGCTTTCTTCACACATCAAGAAACTCTCAGATTTTTATTTGATCGCGCCAGGCGCAGCCACGCCATGGGACAAAGACTACGCGCTGCCGGCCACCCTCGCCTATTTTATGCCCTTGAATGGTGCGCGTATGAATTCAGTTTTTCGTGAAGCCGCGCGCTTTCTGCCCGCAGATTCCATTTCGGAAATTTGGGACTTCGGCGCAGGTCTGGGCACCACGCAATGGATTTTAGAAGACCAAGCATGGCTTTCGCCACGACCGCTTTATTCACTGGAGATTTCCCCACGCGCGGCTAAGGTGCATCAAGAACTTCAGGAACTGAACAGCGGAGGCCGCTGGCATTCCGAAGCCAGGCGGTCGGCTTCGCCAAAACCGGGCGCCCTCGCGGTGTTTTCGTATTCTTTTCTTGAAATGCAAAAGTCCCTGCCCGCGATGGATGCATTCGATCACTGGCTGATCTTAGAACCTTCGACGCGCGAATGCGGGCGCGCTCTGATGGAATGGCGTCAGCGCTTTGTCACCGCAGGCTTCGAACCGCTGGCCCCATGCACGCATTCCTTGGGCTGTCCGTTGCTGACTCATTCTCCACGCGATTGGTGCCATCAGCGCATGCACTTCGACGGCCCCGATTGGTGGCAAGAGATCGAAGACTTTCTGCCGATGAAGAACCGCACGCTAACGTATTCCTATTTGGTCCTAAGTAAAACCGTGCGCGATTCGCGCTGGCGCAGCGCCGCCCGAGTGATCGGCGACACTTTGACTGAGAAGGGCAAAACCCGACAACTGATCTGCCGCGGAAGTGAACGCGAGTTTTTCTCGTGGCTGCATAAGAATGGGGAGCCGCCGGTGATCCCGCACGGCGCTTTGATCCGCGACATCGGCACGCCGGAAATCAAGGGTGGGGAGCTTCGCGTGGGACCGTTGGATTGGGAAGTCTAAGTAACTGAAATATATGGATTTTGCTCATCGAACTCTGCGTGCGCAGAGTTGTCGTCGCCTGTCGAATAGGCCACGGACCAGAAGGGCATCCCGGCCGTTCACCTCCCGGAAGCGTTAACCTATCGGGTACTGAAATCCCTCAAAGCGCTCGGCAATCGCGGACAATCGCTTGCGAATGGCGCAAGGGTTTCTCGGCGCCAATCGCGATCCAAAAAGACTTTAGCATCGGCCGCGGGCCGGATAGATCGTAGTCGATGTCTTCAATCACAAATTGCGTGCCGATGCGCGCTTGCTCTAAACGCGTAGGCAGCATCACGCCGTTCCGATCGGCGTACTCAACACGCAAAATCCCGCGGTTTTTTGTCCGCGTTTCGACCGTGACCGAATCTCGGGGTAAGAAGATACCCAGGTCCGGATTCTGACCAGCGCGGATATGGGTTAAGGCTTCAACCGCTTCAATGTCCGATGGGGACATCGCCAGTTCATCGAAAGGCGAATTCACGAAATGCACTTGCATCAGCAGACACAAAGAGGTTTCCAAGAAAACCTGTTGCCCGTGAGCGATGGCCGAAGTTTTCATAGGAGAAATCTCACAGGCGCTCTCGCGCGAACGCCAAACATAGGTCAGGTCCGAAGCACTCTCACTGGGAAACATCTCCTCAAAACGAGCGCGCGCGGGCTCGGTCAATTCCGTATCCACCTGGCACCAAGTGGGCTTATAGGTGGATAGGTGCTTGAGCTGCGCGACCCGCTGAGCGACCAGTGCTTCGCTCTTTTGCTGAGCCGTTTGGCAGGCGGAAAGTAAGACCACCGAAAAAAGGGAAAGTAAAATGTGCTTCAACCCAAACCCAGACTTCAACTCGCACTTAAGCATGCTGCCCCTGGACGGCATTGCGGTCGCGCATGTACGAAAGCATACCCTGATACATCTCCATCTTAAATGAAGTCCATGCGGGCGCGATCAATTCATCCCAACGTGACGAAAACGCGGCCAAGCGATGAACCGCGATGTCCGAGCGCAAGTGCTGCAAGAAGAGCATGCAGTGGTGAAAGTACTGCTGCTGTTCCATGGGCTGAAATCCACCCGTCGCGTATTCTTCAGCCAAAGCCGTATTTTTCAAAACATGCATGTGGTGCAACTTCACGCTATGCACCGGCAGTCGATTGATCCGGCGCGCGGTTTCGATGACCATCTCTTCGGTTTCGCCGGGATTGCCAAAGATCAGATGCACGCCCAAATTCACGCCCGGACAAGTCGATGAAATCTTATGTATCGCTTTGATGGATTCTTCGCCCGTATGCCCGCGCCGCATCCATTCCAAGGTTTTGTTGTCGAAGGACTGCACGCCCAATTCCACCGACATGAAAGTGCGCTTCGACATTTCATTGCAAGTTTCTAAGAACGACGCCGAAATGCAATCAGGCCGCGTGCCCACAACGATCCCCACGATATCGGGATAACTCAGAGCCAATTCAAATTGCTCGCGTAATTTGGAGACCCGCGAAAACGTCGTGGTGTAAGCTTGGAAATAAATCAGAAATTTTTCGGCACGGCGTTTTTCCGCCACGACTTTCTTCACTTCCTCGATCTGTTGGCTTAAGGGTTTTTCTAGATTCTTGGAATACGCGGCAGAACCCCACTGATCGCAGAAGTTACAGGTCTTCATGCCGCGAATGCCTTCGCGGTTCGGACAGGTTTCGGCTACGGCGACCGAAATTTTATGAACCTTCGTACCGAAGCGCTCTTTGTAAAAACGGCTGATCGGATAATAAGGAATGGGTAGTTCTGGCACTAAGTTAGCTCCCGTATAGACACTTCGAATAGTTTGATCTAAGCCAAATGACAATGGCTTTACACCCCGAACTCGAGATTTTCACCACCGCGGACGGTAGTCCCACCCTTAGCTTCCGACGATCCGACGGCTATATCGAAAAAATGCACCATACGGGCGGCGCCCTCACCGAAAGCCTGTACATTTATCACCATGGCCTGAAAAAGGCGCTGGAGGCCGGCTTCCCGGCGAAAGTCATCTCGGTCGGCCTAGGTCTCGCCTACAACGAGCTGATCACGCTGGCGGAGTTTATGAAGCGCGAAGTTCGAGGCAAAATCTGGAGTTTCGAGACCATGCCCTTTCTTCGCGAAAGCTTTGAAAGCTGGGCGGATGGGCACGCGCCCACAGAATACGCCGCGCTCCTAGACGACATAGCCCTGCGCCTGGAAGCCCATTTCGAAATCTCGGACCTTCGTGGCCGCGCTAAACAAGCCTTAGCCAGCGGAGAGCTCGAGCTTCGCGGGCCATTTCCCGGGGACGCTGTCCGCGTGGATAGCGCCGCGGTCATCTTCTACGATGCGTTCAGCAACAAGATGACGCCTGAACTTTGGAATGAAACGGAATTACGAAATATTCTAGAACCATTGATCGGCGAACAAGTCGTGCTTTGCACCTACGCACAAACCGGAGCGTTGAAGCGCGTCCTTAAAGCCCTAAGCTTTCAGTTGGAGAAGCGCCCAAACTTCCGTGGCAAGCGCGGAAGCACGCTAGCCGTAAAAAATTTGAAATTATAACTAGCTAGCGATGTCCTGGAAAATTTGCGTCAGGTAGTTTTTCAACCAATAGATCGATTTCTCGAGCATTTGCTCAAGCTCGGCCGGATGGGCGATGCGCAATTGGGGATTGGCCTCGATCGTCACTAGCTCTTCGGCCAATTGAACTAAACCAAGGTTGAT
>JBEIHA010000052.1:0-13889 GCA_040381635.1 Pseudobdellovibrionaceae bacterium | reverse complement strand
TGACCCTAGCGATTCACCCCTAGCAACTTTGTCTGCCATATAAAAATGCATGGCCGATTCGGTCCAAAAGAAAGTGCGTTGGTCCTTTTCAAAACCAGGTGCCTGCCAAAAGGCATTCAGTTTAATGAAACAGGCTAGCGCGTAGGCGACGCAAACGAACAGTAGAATCAAAAGTGAACGCATGCTCAAAGCATAGGTTTAAAAACCAAAGGCGCCTAGGCAAAAGTCGCTTACAAACTCAAGATTCCCACCCAAAACGGAGTGTCCGGGTAGTGCTTGGAAAGGATCTCGGTGATCTTGTCGACCGAGCTTTCTTCTGACTTCAAGGCGTAAAAGGGATGCGAGACCACTGAGTGACTTAAAAAAATCAAACGGTCACCCGTTTGGGTCTTAAAGCTAGATAAGTTCATATTGGTGGTGTTGTGCAAGCCGATCAAATTCTGCGGGAGGGGCGGCAGGATTTCGGGCGGAACACTCATTTCGCCGGACATGTCCACCTGGATGCTTAGCGGAATCCACGGAAGACCAGGGCGAGCCAGAAAAATATGGGGATAGCCGACTTGGGCGAAGGCGAGTTCGCCGTGGCTATGCGAAAATACCAGCACTTCTACGCCGCTGATGTATTCGGCCTTGTTTTCATCGCGGTAAACCTGATCATTGGCCAACATCAGGCCAGCACGTAACGAGTTTGCCAAGGGCGATAAGCAGGTCAATTTTTGAAAGGGTGAGGTCGCTTCCATATCTTGCTTGGCCGAAAGAATAAAATCGGTCAAGGTGTCGATCACTTTTTTAGCGCCGGGACGGGCACCCCAGGGCGTGGCGATAATGCCAAAGGATCCGTCGTCTTCGATATGAACTTCGGGTGTTGGTCTAAAAACCTTACCGCTATAAGAGCGCTGTTCGAAGGCCACTAGTTGCCCCCGTACTTCTGCAGCTTGCTCTTGGATTTGACGTGGTAGTCGTTAAAATCCAGATCTTCTTTCATAATCCGGCGCCATTTTTCTTTGGCGCTGTCCACGTTGCCCAGCGATTCTTCAAGTACGCTGTCCTCGTAGATATTTTTCATTTCGCGACGCAGATCGGTCAGCATCTGCTCTTGATATTCTTTAGCCTCGTTGTTTTTCGGGTCTTCGTCCAAGGCCTTTTTACAGGCGAGCCAGGCTTCTTTGTACTTCTGCTTCGCGCCCCAACCGCGGCACTCGGTCATGGCGGTGTCGACTTTGGATTTGAGTTCTTTTCTGATCGACGCTACTTCGCGGCGCGCCTGCTCTTTGCGTGATTCAATGCGCGGATAGCTGCTGTTCAAGAATTTTTCATATTCATCCACCGCTTTGGCCAATTTGCCGGCTTTGTAAACGGCCTTCACACGCTGATAGTGTGCTTCGCCACTCAAAGCCTTCTTGTTCACTTCAGCTTTTTGATTCGCCAGGAACTTGCGCTCCTCTTCGTGCATTTGGGCGGTGTGAATCATCTCGGTGATCAAGTGATGTTCGGGATCGAGTTCCATCGCTTCCGCCAGGCACTGGCGAGTTTCGTCCACGGTCGATTTCGTGTTTAGCTTGGCCTTACAAGTTTCGACGTAACCGGTGATTTGCTGTTCAATCATCGCGCGTTCACGCTCTTTGTATTCTAAATCGCGCTGACGCTTCACTAACTCGCGCCCTTGTTCGCAGAAGGATTGAAGTTCTTTTGAGTTTTCGTGCTGCGGGATCAATTCGTGAACCTTAGCGAGCTCGGTTAAGCACAATTCGTATTTACCTTGCACGTACAGATTGCGCGCTAGATTGAACGAGTCTTTTACGACAGCCTTTTGTTCAGGGGTCAGATTGGCAAAGACCACGCTGGTGGTGCCGTCGGGGGCGCGGCCGCCTCCGGCTTCGGTCTCTTTTTTGTCGGGCAACGCCGCCATCACCAAGACCAAAGGGATCAAAATAATCAGCGCCATCCGAACTTTATTTTTCTTCCAATCCACTTTCTTTAAGTGATGAGGACGCAGACGCTTCCAATCGTCGGGAAGTTCTTCAAGACCTCGCTCACCACGGTATTCCGTCGGCATATTGTCGTATTGGGGCTGCCACATTTGCGGCGGAGCTTGCAATACGGGATCGAAAATCGGCACCGGGAAGTTATCCACCCGGTTCGAAAAGTGAGTGTCGCGGATTTCAAACAGCATCACCACATTCATGACTTTAAGTTCATCGCCGCTATCCAAGCGTGTCGGTTCATGCGGAGGAATACGGTTGCCGTTCAGCTTGGTGCCGTTCGACGAACCTAAGTCGGTGATAAAGAAACCTTCTTTGGTGCGCACAAGCTCGAAATGTTTTCGGCTGATGTGCGGGCTATCGATCGGGATTTCACTGCCGGGGTCGCGACCCGCAACCCACAGCTGACCTTCGAGTTTCAGAACTTCATCGTCGGCGGTGTTGGGATAGGAAATGCGGAAGTAGGGAACAAGATTCGAAACCCCGGCCACCGTAGCGTCGTTGTTTACGCGGGCCCCGCCGTCGGTGTCGTCCACCTTGGCGCCGCCTTGTGAAGACGGTGTTCCCACGCGCGGAGTGTAGAAAGCAGGCAAATTGGGCGACGACCCACCGGACTTTTCGTCGCTAGGACCAGCATTTTCCTTATCGGTGATCTGGCTGAGGACGGGTTCAAAGTGAAACTCGTAGGGCGGCACCATAAAGACAAGAGCTTCGCTCAGTTCAACGACATCGACGGCCTGTCCGCCCTTTTGTAAGGGCATAAATTTCGCCAGCGATTCAGCCACCCAGACGCCGTCGCGTTCGGTGAACTTTACGTGATGGCGTGAAATGCCTTTTTCATTTTGCAATTGGATGGCGCAGTCGGGGGCGCGGCCGGCGATGTACTCCTGGCCGGATTCTAACTTTAGCTCAAAGACTTCAGCGCCGTGAAGTTTGATGGTGATTTTGGCCATCAGAACCTCCCTTCGATAAAGGCATTGCAGGCTTCGTAGTTGGCCTTGGCCAGTTTGTAGGTCTCGTTGTTCGCGTCCTTCACCATGACCATCACGTTACGAAAGGCTGAACGGCAAGAAGCGAACTGATTTTGTTCGCGATACTTGCGACCGAGCAGAACGTAATATTGAATCAACTCGGTGAATTTTCGCTGTGACAGGCGCAGGTACCGATTGCACAGAATATGATTGGGATCTAGTGCGAGGCAGGCTTGAAATTGCTCGAGTGAGCGTTCGTATTGGCCTTTTCGATAATCGCGGAAACCGCGCACGTAGTTTTCTTGCGCCTGACGCGAGCTCAACGAGGGATCCATCCGTTTGGTATTTTCGGTTTCGCGTGCTTCTTTGAGCTTGTTGGCCGACTCAATATCGGCGGCCATTTGCTGTTCGGTGCGCAGGCCGAAGTCGGTGTCTTTCTTTTTTGTGTCGCTCAAGATCAAGTAGCCCACTAGCAGGCCGACGGCTCCGTAAATCATAAAGCGTTTGTTGTTACCGGGGGGCTTAACGTTTTTCGTGCGCCCACGTGGCCGTTCGCTATTGTAGGGCATCATGTTGGTTTGCGCGATCACTTGGGTCGAGTCCGAGGGCGTGGTCATCAAAATGGGGCGTGGCGCGCTGGCGGGAAGGGGGGCGCCCGGGGCGAATTGAACTTCGGTGTCGCCCAAAGTGACAACGTCACCTTCGTTCAATAGGGCCGATTCAATTTCGCGGCCGTTGATCAAGATGGGATTTTTGTCGTTCAACGACATGATCTCGCAACCGCGAGAAGACACGCGCACTCCGGCTTGGCGACGGCTGCACTTAGGATCATTGGCAATAATAAATTCGCATTCGGGCGCGCGACCAATCGTGAACTGGGCGTGAGCCATAACACGCACCGCGCCCTTCATGGCACCACGGGTGATGGTCCATCTGGTTTCAAATCCAGGTGAAAGGGCTAGGGCACTATTCATCAATCTTCTCCTTTAGGTAGAAGAACGATGAGATAGTAAGCGATCTTGTTCGATCCAAAGATGGCCTGTGCCACGACTTGAAAATCATTGCCGCTGAATTCTAAATCATTGGTCGCCATTTGATCAGGGGTGGCGTCCACGCGCTCGATCAAATCCTTAATGCTCAACTTCAGCGCTTGGTCCGAAAGTTCATTGACGGTCAAAGTCGCGACCTGTGCCGCGGGCGTGCCGAGCCTCGCTTCGAAAGCTTGGTTGATCGCCGCGATCGATAGATCGGCCGCGCGAATGCCCATGGTGGCGAAACCCATCAGCTCGACCAGATTTGAAATCTCGCGATTGCGGTCGTGTTCAACGGAGCGATTGGAATTGTTTTGATCGGCGCCATTTAAAGCACGCGTTAACGCGCTAGAAACGTTCGATGCCAATAATTGCATCGCCGGGAATTGATAATTGGTCGTCAGGGTGTCTAGACCTTCTTTTAGGGCGGTGTCTAGCTGACGATTAATGTCCTGGATGGGATGCTCGACCAACTTATACAGGAAGTAGAAGAGAATGAGGCCCAGCAGCAGCGAGATAAACAAGGTCGTGATAAACAAACTTAAGACGCGGCCATTGTCCACGGCGAGGCTGGACATATCGTACAAAACAACGGCCCAGTGAGTGATTGCGTGGCTGCCGGTTTCGGAATTGTAAAACTCGATCGGGAACAAGGCGACGATCGTGTTGGAATCAATTTGGCGTACGGATTCTTTACCGAGCTTTCGGCCTTCGTGGACGTAGGGCATGTCCGGATAAGCGCCCGCATCGCGTGCGGGGGCGACGATATTGCCCTCCATATTACTGATGATAAAAGCTTTCTTCACGCCTGGTCGGCTGGTGGCAATATCCACACTGACCGCGGTTTCTGCCCCTTGCATAAGAAAGGGACGATTCACTTTCGCTAGCGTGGTGGCGATGGTCAGCGCATGCTGTTGGCTTTCTTCTTCCAGCGAAGATCTAAGAATCTGCGCCAACGGGATCATCGATAACGAAGTGACCAGCAAAATAAAGCCCGCCATAAACCCGGCGAGGACCCATTTGAATTCAAAAATCTCAGGCAAACGATAAACGCCGGGAAGTACCACTTTCTCCATGTAGGTGGTGACAAGTTCAGTCCATTTCGGAAAGCCGCCTTTCAGAAAGTCATTTTCGGCGGCGTTGTCTTGCATGTGCATGTCGTGCGGCTGTTGGTGATAGGCCGCATTGCCCATTACACCGTGCGAATGATGATGCTGTTGTTGATGCTGATATTGTGCGGGCTGACCATAGACCTGCATGGGTTGCGCGAATCTCTGCGCCCAATTGTCGGGTACCTTCTGCACTTCGAAGAAAATATCGTGCATGGCGACTTTGTCGCCCGACTTGGCTTTGCTCGAACGCACTTGTACGCCGTTGACGAAGGTTCCGTTGCGGCTGCCGGCGTCGGTGATAATGACTTTGTCGTCGAAGACTTCGATCCGCGTATGTTCCTTAGAAATATTCCCGTTCGCGATTTTGATATCGCTGGACGGTGAACGCCCGAGCACAGTGGAATGCTTCGTCAGCGGAACAATTTGTCCGGCCAAGGGACCGTTAAGAAAGCGGATGATCCACATGCAACTGCTCTCCTACGGTTATGGGGTTGTGTTCTAAAAATCCTGGACTTAGTTCAATCACGCTGCTCGCCCATAAAACCGGGAGGACGATGCGATTGGGCTTCACTCGGCTCATGGTTTTCTTCACTACCATTTTGCGATCAATGAAAACCAGGTCGATGGGAAACTTCATGAAGAAGGTGTGAATGCTATTGCATCGTTGAATCCACAGCGCTTGATCGGCGGGCAATCCGTCACGACCCAGCAAACCTTTCGAGCGCGCCCAGAACGAGGTCGCGACTTCGAGTTTCGGTACCAGCGTCTTGGTGGTTTTCTTCGAATACAAACGCATCATCATTGGCCACCGTAGTAAAATTGCAAAACGACCGGCGAGAACACCATCAAGAAAACCGCGGGCAAAATCAAAAACATCAACGGGATCAGCATGGCCTGCGAAGCTTTGGCTCCGGCTTTTTCGGCGCGCACGAAGCGTTCCAAACGCATTTGGATCGATTGATCTTTCAGGACTTGCGAGATCGGCGCACCGGATTCTTCAGCGTCGCGCACAACGGCCACGAAGCTGGTGATTTCGGGAATATCCAGGCGGTCGGCCAAGCGGGTCAGAGCTTCCCTTCGCGAAGAACCGAGTTTTAAATCTTTAAGCACGATGCGGATCTCTTCGGCCAGGACGCCGTCCTCCGCCTTGTCGATGATGCGCGAGAGCGAACCCATAAAATCCAAACCGGCTTCGGTCGAAAGCGCCATCAGATCGATGAAGAAAGGAAGATCAACAACGACCGCCGTGTAACGCGAGCTGCGCTGACTGCCGCAGTAAATGGCGGGAAATAGAAAGCCGAACATCGACATTGCTGGAAACATGAACGACGGCAGACCCATCTGCAGAGCGAAATTTAAAATCAGAAGTGCGGCTGGAAACATTAAGCCCCAAAGAATTTGCAGGCCGATGTATTCATCGACGTTCAGCTCTTGCGATAAGCCTGAAGTCAGCAGGCGACGTTCGACCTTCTTGCGGTACCCGACGCTTTTGATTCGAAGTGCGTGTTGAAGGGTGAAGTTGTGCACCAAAGGCCTGGAAAAATTGATCAGGCCACTTTTGGATTTTACCGGTTCGTTGCCCGAAGCCCAAGCCAGCGCTTCGGCGTCGGCATTGTTCGTGAAGATCGCGGACATGAACAAATAAACGCTAAGCGCCGCCAGACCTAATCCGGAAAAGAGAATGAAAAAATCGAATGTGAACATTCCCAACCCCATGCTTTTGCGCTAACTCTGAATCATGGGTCACACTTTAGAATTCGCACTGGCTTCGCAATCACCGAGACGTCGTGATTTCTTAAGTGAAGCCGGATTCTCATTCCGAGTATTCCCAGTTAAAGTATCGGAAATCTTTGATGAAAACCTGAACGCAGGGGATCAAGCGTCTCATCTTGCGACAATCAAGGTGCGGGCCGCGTTGATCGAGCATAAAGAATTGAAAACACCAGGGTATTTGGTGTTGGGGGCCGACACGATCGTGGCTTTAGGGGAAACTCTCCTCGGAAAGCCCGAAAATTCCGCCGAGGCCTGCGAATTTTTGCGACTTCTGTCGGGGAAAACACATCGCGTCATCACCGGAATTCATCTCGCCGAGAGCGGGTCGACGAACTTCTATACAGGCTATGACCAGACCTTGGTTGAGTTCCGCCATCTCACCGAATCGGAAATCACGGATTATGTCGCAACGGGTGAACCGATGGACAAGGCCGGGGGATACGCAATTCAAGGCATCGCCAAGAAATTTGTCTCCTCCGTCAAGGGGTCCTGGAGTAATGTCGTCGGTCTCCCCATGGAGCGGCTCGAAGAGGTTTTGAAATCAAATGGCTGGAATGTCCGTCGCACAAAATTTAAGTAAAATCGAAGAGCGAATTTCAGCGGCGTGTGTTCGCAGCGGCCGCATTCGATCTAGCGTAAGGCTTTTGGCCGTTTCGAAACTTCATTCGGCAGAGAAAATTCGCGAAGCCTACGCGGCTGGCTTGAGAAACTTTGCGGAAAATTACGCCCAAGAAGCTTTAGATAAACAAGAATTGATTAAAGACCTGCCCGATCTGACCTGGCATTTCATCGGCCGGATTCAATCCAACAAAGTCAAATCGCTGGCGGGCCGTTTTTGGTTGGTTCATTCGGTGGAATCGCTGAAAGTCGCCGACTTTTTTAACCGAAATAGCGACGAGGCCGGCGCGCCCCAAAAGATTTTACTGCAGTACAATGTGGCCGGCGAAGCCTCAAAAGGGGGAGCCGATACGGAAGCGCTTTTTCAGACGGTGGCGGGGGCTATTCAACACGAAAACATCCGGGTGCACGGACTGATGGTGATGCCTCCGTTGACCAATGATGGCGAAACGGTACGCCCTTACTTTAAAAAAGCGCGCGAAGTTTTACAAAAGATCCGTGCTAGAGTGGGGCCAGAAGTCTTGAACCGTCATCCGTTCAATGAATTGTCGATGGGAACTTCGCAGGATTTCGAGGTGGCTATTGAAGAAGGCGCGACTTGGATCCGCCTCGGCACCGATATTTTCGGCGCCCGCGAGAAGGAAATATGAGAGAAAACATTGGATTTATCGGTGCCGGCAACATGGCCCAGGCCTTGATTCAAGGCTGGCTGACTAAGAACTTAGCTAAACCCGAAGAGATTTTTGTCAGCAATCGGACCGAAGGCAAACTCATTAAGTTGACCGAGCAGTTGGGCATTGTCGCCTGCGCGACGAACGAAGAGTTGATCGACAAATGTGACGTCGTGATTCTGGCCGTCAAGCCCCAGGACATGGAAGCCGCGGTCGAGCCGATCGCTTCTGCCTTTACCGACGACCAGGTGGTGATCTCGCTGGCGGCGGGAATTTCTTTAAAGAAACTGAAAAAACTTTTACCCAAAAACCAGCACGTCGTACGTCTCATGGCGAACACGCCTGCCAAGATCATGCGGGGCACTTTCGGGTATTGCACCGCCAGCTCGGCGCTCACCGGCACTAGAGGCGAAAACACGCGCGTCCAAAGTTTTATGGAGCGCATGTTTGAGCCGTTGGGCATGCTGGTTAAGTTGGAAGAGGGCGAACAGTACGAGGCTTTTACGGTGGCGACCTCCGCCGGCGTTGGTTTTGTGTTTGAGCTGATGATTTACTGGCAAGAATGGCTAGAAGAGCGGGGGATCGATCCCGAGCTAGCCCAAGGCATGACCGTAAGCACCTTTCTGGGTGCGGCGGAGCTGGCCTTGCAAAGTGTGCCTCAGTCTTTAGCGGACCTTCAGTCCCAGGTGACTTCAAAAAAGGGCGTGACCTCGGCGGGATTGCATTCCATGCGCGAATTAGAGGTCGAGCGCGGTTTGAGATACTCGTTCGAGAAGGCCGCTATGCGCGATCGTGAGCTCTCGCAAGATTAAGACTTGCGTTGTCAAAAGCCTGTCCCTTACCATTAGAAGGTACCCGGTTCCTTTTCGTAACTAGGTTGCGTCAGTCAAATGCTGCAACCTTGTTACGAAAGTGAATCAGGTACCTTTCCACAGGGGGCCTCATGCGTATCGCGCCGATTGACATTGCTCACAAAACTTTCCACCGCAAAATGATGGGTTTCGACCCGGATGAAGTGATGGACTTCATGCGCTTGTGCGCCGAAGAGCTCGAAGGCCTGATCAAAGAGCGCAACTCGATGCGCGAAGCTTTGCGTGAAAAAGAATTGGCGATCGCCGAATACCGCGAGCGCGACGAATTGCTGAAGTCGACGATCACCACCGCGACCCGCATGTCGGAAAAAATGCAGGTGGATGCGGACCGTGAAGCCAAGTTGATCATCAACGACGCGAATCAAAAGGCCGAAGCGATCGTGCGCGAATCGCGCGATTCCTTGAAGCGAATTTACCAAGAGATCACCGATCTCAAAAAAGTTCGCATGCAATTCGAATCGAATATGCGCGCCCTCGTTCAGTCGCATTTAGCGATGATCGAGCAAGGCCAAAAGATCATGCCGAACCCGACGGGTGAAATGCAGCAGGCCCAGTACCAAGCGCAAAACCAAATGAGCGAGAGCGAGCAGGCGCAATTGATTCAGTCGCGTGTTTCGCAAGCCATTCAGAAGAAAATGGCGGATTTCTAAAAGATCTCGGAGCCTTTTCTGCATTGCCTTGCGGCATGCCGAAGAATGGGGAGGATGGTGGCGACCTCCCCCTGAAAAAACCATGAGCTTCAAAATAATCTTCCCAGTATTGATTCCCATCTTCGTGATGGCTTTTTGGGTTTATGCTTCTAATCCTTGGCTCGGCAAGACATTAAGCGCAGATCAAGTTAAACAGCGTTGGGGTCAAGATGGTTTCGACCCAACAAAGTTTAGAGACGGCGATCAAAATTTACGAGCAAGAATGGCATTTTCTCTTGAGCGTCAGTGAAGTGAGGGAAAAGCTTGGTAAGTTCGACGGCCACTATTTTTCTGAAAGCTTTCCAACATATTTGATTCAGACTGCGAATAAGAAGGGAGAAGAATCTTGGCAGATCGTCTTTTTGATCGATGCGGAGAAAAAGACGAAGGAAATCATTGTACATAAAAATTGTTGTGACTAAGTCTTGCGAAAATCCGGACGATTTCTACGCAGCGTTTCCTGTCTAGACAGGGTTTGGTGCGTCAAGTGCGCTTCAGGCCAAGCCAAGCGCTTCTCAACTACTCTACAATCCGAAACCGATCCTTCACTTCGGCCTTAGGCAAGGCATCGAAGTGCCACCATTCGTGAGCGAGCTGGGCAAATCCGGCGGTTTCCATCACCGAGCGAAGCATCATGCGATTCGAAAAATGCTCGCGCGTCAGCTCGCCGGAGGCGATGAATTTTTCTTCGAGCTGCGGTTGTGCAATATCGCGAAAGTCGTCGTAGCCCGCACCCATGTCCAATTCGCGACCGGCGCCATCCAAGATCGACAAGTCGACGGCAAAACCAAAGTTATGAAGCGATCCAGGTTCGGGCTTGGCGATGTACTTCTCGCCGGGAGTGCCTTCGACATGGCTCCACAGCACGCGCTGGATGGAGCGGGGTCTCAAAGCATCGAAAATCAAGAAGCGGTGATCTGGGTGATGGCTTTTCAAAAGTTCCAGCGCGGTGAAAAGTTTTTCGGCCGCCACTTTGTGTAGGAAGGCCTTTTGAAAGGGACCGTACATGTTGTGCCCGACAAAATTGTTAGTCGTTGCGTAGCGCAGATCGATTTGAAAGCCTTCGCTGGTTTTGATTTCGACGAAATCCGCCGACGATTCGAGAAAATTTAAAGACTGGAGAATGGTTTCGCTCAAATTAGTCCTCGCTTTTCGATAGGGATGATCCGATCACCCGGGTGCCGAATATAGAATCCCAATAGATTTGACCTCGACGCTTGTAAGAAAATGTATAGCCTCTGTGGATTGCAGCAAACACCAAGACCTTTATTGGGCATTCTCGAGCGCGCTTTCGGCGTCGTTCATCATCTTGTCGAGATTTGTATTGCGCTTCGGTTTGGGCTTGCGCACAGGCTTTTTCTTTTTCGGGGGCACGCGCCGAAGTTCCAATTGCATTTCTACCGGCTGCGAAGAACCTGGATCTAAATCTGTCGGAATGAGCGGGGGGGCCATCGGTGCTTCTTCAACCGGCGGCGGCGTGGCGCGTGGGCGCACCGGCTCTTGGAAGTCGGGATCTTCTATGAATTCGGGGTCCTTGCGACCGCCGCCATCGAACAAGTCTTCGTCGTAGCGCTCTTTGCGAATGCTGAAGCCGTCGTCGTGTTTTTTAAAAGCGGGAGCCGGCGACCAACTGATGCCGCCATAACCGGTCCAGCCGTCCGAGAAATTGTTGCCGTTCACGGTGATGGCAAACCCGACGTGCGCACCCCAGGATCCAAATTGCGTCCCGGCCTCTGCACTCACTTCGCTGGCACTGGGATTGACTGGATAAAAGCGCAGAGATCCCGCATTGACTTTTTTTAGATAGTTTTCGCGGATCAACTGATTGTCCACGTCGGCATCATCCACGACGGATTCAAAGCCGCGAAACGATCCTTGGATCCAGAACATCGGAAGTTTGAACTTGATGCCTACTTCGTAAGGCAGTAAAAAAGAGCGCCCACCGTCGCGGTACTCGAATCCTAGATAGCCGAAAGGCTTGTAAGTGCCGAGTGGCCAGAAAAACCAACTGCCCGCACGTAAGCGCATAACCCCTTCGCCGATCAAAGCTTCGTCGCTGGCTTCATCGACACGCCAAAAGGGAAAAACAAAATCACCCTGGGGCGCGATATCGAACGGACCGGATTCATACCACTTCTGCACGGAGGCAAAGCCTTCGTTCAATCCAGAATTGCTGCGGGTGAAGAGCCCGTCGTCACTTTCAACCCAAGCGCCGTTAAAGCCCGCGGCGAAGCGCCAATCCGGTTGCCAATCGTAAGTGGCCGTGAAGTCGCCTTGCATATGCGTGAGTGAACCGTTGCGGACCAAGCCGCTTGCACCCCTCGCTGAATAATTGGATTCAGTGCTGAAATAAGAATAAGTGGCGCGCCCTTCGATGCGCCCGGCGCGGGGCGGATTTGGGGATTCAGAGTGACCCCGTGGGCACGCAAAAACTAAAAGTGGGGCTATTAAAAACTTGAGCATAAGAGTATGAATAGGCTACCTCAAGCGGGACTCGGTATGAAGGACACACGACTCATCATTATATTCGTAACGGTTTTTATCGACCTGGTCGGGTTCGGGATCATCATTCCCATGAATCCTTACCTCGCCGCTCAGTTTGGTGCGACGCCGTTACAGGTTGGACTTTTGATGAGTGTCTACTCGCTCTTCCAGTTTATATTCGCGCCGATTTGGGGTCAGCTCAGTGACCGGTATGGCCGTCGTCCAGTTATCTTAGTGAGTTTGCTGGGCGCCGCTTTGGCGCATTCAAGCTTTGCCTTTGCCTCCACCTTCGAAGGTCTTGTTGTTGCGCGTGCCGTCGCCGGACTTTTCGGCGGGAATATTTCGGCGGCCATGGCTTACATCGCCGACATCACCGCGGAAAAAGATCGATCGAAAGGCATGGGATTAATCGGAGCAGCCTTCGGTCTAGGTTTTGTTTGTGGTCCATTGATCGGCGGCGTTTTCGGCGAGGTGGGCAAAAGCATGGGCAGTACGCCGCCATTCAACGAAAGCTTCCCGGCGCTGATCGCAGGCGTGATTTGTTTTCTGAATTTCATTTCGGCCCTAAAGTTCTTACCCGAATCGCGCAAGCCGGGAGCAAAAATCGAAAAGCGTGGATTTCGCTTCCGTGGGATTTACGAAGGCTTAAGTAAACCGGTCGTGGGTGGGCTGATCTTTTTAGTGTTTATGAATGTGTTCGCGATGGCGCACATTGAGGCGTCGCTCTTCTTGTACGTGCAAGATCATTTTGGTTGGACGCAAACCCGCGCCAGTTTTGGTTTCGCATACATCGGCGTCATCATGGTCTTTACGCAAGGATTCCTGATTCGAAAAATCATGCCCAAGTATGGTGAGCGCCACTTGTTGATTGCGGGATTGATTTTTTCAACCACCGCTTACGCACTGATTTCTGTTTCCGGTAGCCTGGTTATGCTAACCATCGCGGTCACGGCACTTGGCTTGGGCAACGGCTTAGTGAATCCCTCTTTGAACGGAAGCATTAGCTTATCCAGCGGAGAAGACGAGCAAGGTTCAAACCTGGGTGTGTCGCAAAGTTTGTCTTCGTTGGCGCGAATTCTAGGGCCACCCACGGGCGGAGCACTTTATCAGTACTATGGATCATGGACCCCTTTTGCGGCGGCCGCGGGATTCTGTTTTGTGGCTCTTGCTTTCGCCTGGATGATGCGTGCGCGGATTCCGCAACGGGGAAAGGCTTAGATGGAAAAAATAGGATTATTTCAGCTCGAAAATTTGGTGCTCAGCCGCAGTCCATTTATTTTTTTAGACCTTCGCACCCAAGATGACGGAAGCACTTTACCTGAACCGTTGGGCAATTATTTAAAGCCAGCGACTCGGATTAAACCCAATGAGGTGAAACAGCATTTGCAGAAAAGCGAGGCCGACAAGATCAAGCCGGTTTTGTTGTTGAGCGAAGATGAAGCGACGTCATGCGCGGTCGCCCGCGACCTTGAAGCCGCGGGCTACACGAATGTTTACATCGTGGCAGGTGGCGTGGCCGGTCTGTTATCCGAACTCTGAGAGCCCAATCTTTTGGACGTTTCGTCGTCCATGACAAAATACATCACGAAATAACCGATCACCGTTGCGCCGAACGACATAAACGCGAGCGCGATCGTCAGAAAACGCACGATGCCTATTTCAAGATCTGTACGCAGAGCGATTTTT
>JBEIHA010000051.1:0-13945 GCA_040381635.1 Pseudobdellovibrionaceae bacterium | reverse complement strand
GGCCGCCGGCTTAAGACCTGGAACCATCTATGGGCAGGGCCTGGGCAGGTACATGACTTTGATTATCGGCGAACAGCATTTGCCCTTTGCAATTACCTTGGGCGCAATGGCCTTTTCAACGTTCGTATTTGATACCTTGGATGTGTCCACACGGCTTGGTCGATACTTGATTCAAGAATTGACGGGTCTTCGAGGTTTGGTCGGAGGATGGCTTGGAACTCTGCTGACCATCGGTGTTCCCGCTTTGATTTTAGCGATGACCGCTGATGGAAGCTGGATGAAATTCTGGACGCTCTTCGGCGCCTCAAATCAGCTGCTCGCAGCCCTGACTTTACTAAGTGTGACGTTGTGGCTGTATGAAGCGCGCAAACGGATCGCGTTTACATTGATTCCGATGCTGTTTGTTTTGTTCACGACCTTAACGGCGCTGATTCTGATTGCAAAAACGGGCTTCGAAACCAGTCAAGGTTTTGATACGAATCTATTGAACTCTTTAGTTTCGGTGGCGCTGATCCTTCTTGCCATCTTTATCTGTTTTGCGGCAATCAAGAAAACCTGGCTTGGCAAAGCGCAGAGGAGCTCGATTACAACGGAAAGTCAGACCTTTAAGATTAAGTAGGCCATCCGCTGCTAATCACGTCGCCAAATCAACCGCCACAATTGTACCAGCGCGACGCAGAAGGGCCACGTAGGCGCTTGTTCGTCGCGTACTGGCCAATGTCCAAGGACTTGATTCCGTCTTTAGCGACCACCATTTCCAAGCGTATCGTTTCTGAGCGTCCGTTTTCGGCCTCAAAATATTTGTCGCGCACAATGTAGTACATGGTGCGCGGGTAGATTGCGGCGTGCGCTTCGATTTTGTCGGATTGCCCGAGGGTCAACGGCACATAGGCTTCGCGGCCTTTGGCGTCTTTGATGAAAATCTCGGCCACCACCTGCGAAAAATCGTCGCCCTTGCCTTTGGTGCAAACTGTAATTTCCACGCGGCAATTTTGAATTTCGTGAACACCGCCCCATGGGTGTAGCCACAGGCGAAGTTCTTCTTGCTCGCTCGTTAACTGGGAAGGGCAGTTGTAGGCTGCGGCCGCACAGTTCCAGCAGGCTAGGATAAGTACGAAAAGCTTTTTCATTTACGACTGCCTTGAAGGGCGGCTATTTTCAGTCGGACGATTTGGCTATAGAGACTTGTAGACAACAGCACTTTAGAAATCAGTTCTTCACGTTCGGCTTCGCTTAAGCGTTCATCCACTAGCACTTCGGGGTAGCCGGCTCGGGCGAGTTCATGATCAAGCTGCGCTAATTTTTCACGTAAGTGCGCCTCATCTTCGACGGGGAGGGGGAGGGGGAGGGGGAGGGGTGCGGGCGTGGACTCAGGTTTCTCGGCCAAGAGAGCGGGGTGCTTAGGCAATTCAATTTTTTCGGTTGTGGACGGCTTTGATGCGGGAGTCGGCTGAAGTTGAGTCCAGCTGATATATAGAGTTAGAGCGGATAGAAAAAAGATGGTCTTTTTCATAGGAACCTCCTGAGAACGGGTAAGGCAAGGCGCGTACCACTTCTCCAGATAGTGGCGGGGAATGAGTGGCCTTCCGGCATCCGGAAGCTGTCCGGAATCTCCGGATTCCGGTCCAGAGTCCTGGAAATTCTTAAGTCCGCGGCGGCGGCGGCCCCTTTAAATGGACCCCGCGGGGCGATCGCTTTGCAAAAGTGACCGGGCGGAGGAACTTAAAATGACTAAACTTAAACTTATTGCACTCGCGATCCTGCAAGGGGTCACCATAGCCCACGCGGACAATACCAGTCCCGCAATTAACCCCCAACGCAGTTGCATGGCCGAAGGGATGATCAACCCGCCGGACAAGAACTACCGCTACCTTTTCAGCAATGACTGCAGCGTTGTGCACGTTTTGCCGCCGGAAGTGCTTCCGCAAAAAATCAAGGGCGAGGGCATCGGCCTGAGAGCTTGCGAGGGCTTAGCGACTCTTGAAGGCTCGATCAACCGGCTGCAAGTCGCGCGCGAAGAAGCTAGTTCGCGAAGCTACAAATTTTTTGCGGACTCGAACAAAACAAACGACCCGCGCGAAGCCCGCAGGCTGCGCGAAAAAGCAGAGTCTGAGCAGAGAGTGCTCAATTTGATCAAGGCAGAGATCGAGGATGCGCAAAATCGCCTTCGAGCGACTTATGGTCGAGCGCCTGGCGCGCGGTTCGCGATCATTTTACGATCTGATATCGATGCACGAGACCTCAGCGAGATTCGCAACTTCAATCAATCGAATTTAATTGATAAAAAGGTGATTGAAACCAGAGAAAACGGCAAGGTGGTTGATCGTCGTGAAGAGACCGAAATCAGAGCCCTTCGGCCCGCCAAAATTGGTCAAAGTGTTTTCAGTTTGCTCTATAAGGTGCCTAAAAATATCGACGACGATGGGGGAATACTCTCGACAAATATTCCGGGTCTTCAATACCTGGAACAAGATCAGCAAGAGGGTGTCATTCACGTCAAAGCTAGTGGCGGAGTTAGCGGTGAACTCATTATGAATCAGCGTTTGGCCTGTCAGCACGCGAAGACGGATAGCTCTGGAAAGATCTTTCTTGAAGAAGACACCGACCCATTTTTTGTTGTGAACCGCACGTTCACTGTCCAGCAGATGTTTTCGCAAGGTTATGTGGCGGAATTGCGCGTGGATAAAGTGGTCGATCAAATCACCAAGAGTGTTATCAACCATACCGATCAGGGATTTAAAAAATCTGTGGTGTTTCATCCTTCGTTGACCGCGCGGATTGATCAAATTGTCGACTTCAATTGGACCGAAGGCTGGGACAGTGCCAAAAACGCATCTCTTGAAGAGATTTTTGAAATCCAAAAGAGTGTTGCCGCAAAGCTGATTGACGACTACATCGAGCGCCTTCGAACTGCTAATCTGATAGAAATCAAACCGGATCCGGCTACTCCGGCCGCGACCGGAGGTCTAGTCGATGAAACTCGCAACGCAAACCGATGTTGGACCGAACGCGACGATGGAGTCATGGGCAAGTTAGGTCGTCGGCACACAGTCTGTAGTGACTACACGTATTTGGTGAAAGTTTGGAAAGATGGCGCCACAAACGACGAGATCAACCGTCGCCTGACCCTTCATGGAAAAACCACGGACACCATGCTGATCAATACGATGGTGCCGTTCAGTTACTCGACCGCTTTCACAAAGTAAGGAGTATTTATGAAATATTTAAGCCTCATTCTAGCAATTCTATCGATCAGGGCGGGTGCGCAAACTTGCGCGCCCTCCAGCAAAGAAATGGCCCAGTACTTTTCGCAAAGTCAGTGGAAGCCGCACACGGTTCAAGGCGAAGGTGTAAAGCCCGTACAAGGTTTGATCGACGACGAAGGTCAGTTTCGCTTCGGAAATATTTCGCGCGGTGGCCCTTTGCCAGCAAAGGTCAGTATAGAACCCAGTAATCAGGAATTTATCCGCTATTGCCGCGAAAGCAATACGGACTTCTTGTCCGTCATGCGCCGCAGGGGCGGCAACGTCTACAAGGTTTTTGCGCGCTACCTTCCGGCCTTTGATGGGTTTGCCAAATCGCCCTTTGAAGTCGTGAACTGGAAACCGTGGCGCAATCAGTTGGAGTTCCACTTTGCGTCTAACGCAGTGGCCGATGGTTATCGCGACAAGCCTCGTTCGAACTTTATCAAAGCACTCAATCAGCAAGTTGCGGCCCAGAAAGAAGTCGGGGTTATTGAGTTGGACCTAACTGGCTTCGACGACTTGGTTTGTGATTTTGTGCAAGGCCGAATCAGCCTGACCTACGTGGGTCAGGGAGTTTCGGAGGCGCCCGTCATTGCTCAACGTAAGTTGGTTGAAGCGAGCGATGTGCGCACGACCTACCAAGCCTTAAAGGAGCAAATCAAATCCTCCGTCTCAAAGGATATGAATTTGTTCGTGGCGGGCCGAGTGATTTCCAAGCTCGAGCAAGAACGCCGGATTGCATCTTGGGATTATCAGAAGAGCTTCGAAGTTTTAAAGAGACTCAGCGTTCCGGATCTATCTAAGGTGCAGGACCTCGATGAAGCCGGCGTACAGTGCGCTGCCGATCAATTGCAAAGCTATGCGCGTGAAATTGAAAACAATATCTTCAACTTAAAGTTGCGGTCCAGCTCGCTCGATGAACTGGAAGCGCAGGTCACGGATAAGAAATGAAGATCGCGATCAGCCTTCTGCTTTGTTTACTTTTGTCCGCTTGCGCGTCGGAGTCGGGTGACGTAGGTCCTAGTGGGTCACCCGCGCCGGCTCCCGCGCCCCGGCCCGTGCCTGGTCCCCAGCCCGAAGCGGAATTGGCGTGGGGCATGCTCAATTGTCAACAGCAGGAAAATTGCCAAGACCCAGTTCTGAATCTGCTTGTGAGCAAAATTACATATTTCTTTGCGACCAAGCGCAATCCCAAGTTCGAAGGTGAGGCCGCTCCTTTTCTGTGTGGCCGCTGGCTTGGCCAGGTGTGGACAGAAGAAATGGGTGGCGACGGCTTTGATCCAAGGGTCGGCGAATTCTTATTACAAAACTATGATCTTAAAGATTGTCGAGCGCTGGCGGTAGATTTGAAGACTTTAAATAACTATTTAAAAAATCATAAGGAGTATAGAAATGAATCTCTCTAATATTCTGGCCTTAGCGGCCATCAGTGCGGCCGGCTGGGGAAGCGCTGCCGTACCCGTAAAATTTCCCGAATGTGCGAAGAGTGTCAAAATCACGAACATACCCGGCAGTGGTGGCTACGTTTTCAATGAAGACTGCAGTGTGCTTTATGTTCTTCCCGCTTTGCGCGGCAAACTCAGTGTTGATGGTTACCGAGCCAATCGCGACATCAACCAGAGTTGCGCGCGTCTGTCTAAAGCGGCCGAAGATTCAAGCGAC
This sequence comes from Pseudobdellovibrionaceae bacterium, assembly GCA_040381635.1. Taxonomy (GTDB): domain Bacteria; phylum Bdellovibrionota; class Bdellovibrionia; order Bdellovibrionales; family UBA1609; genus JALHOQ01. The sequence continues at coordinate 9,038 of JBEIHA010000051.1, read as the reverse complement.
TTAATGGATCTGATCCGTAGCTCCACCAAGCGTCTAAAGGGACTTCAGGAAGAGCGTGAAGAGCTCGAAGAGAACTTGCGCGAAGGTTTGGTGCCCGTCGGTCAAACGCGCGAAACAATTCGTCAGCGCATCAAGGAACTTCTGGAAGACGCGGATACTGAGCGTGCGCAGATCCGCAAGTGGATAAAAGAAAATGATGAAGATAAACTGCGCATTGCTAATGAAGAAGGCGGGCGCGGTCGATTTGTTCTTCAGTCTGAAACTGGCGTTATTTTGGAGGCCTTTCGATCGGCCAATCCCAAATTGCAAGTCCTGCCCATGCCGGTCGACCAGGCCTTTTTAAGCATTAACGAGACTAAGCCGGACGATTCCGAAGCAGCGGCGATGCCTGCGGTACGCCGACTAACGGCTATTGGAATCAGTAAAATGCCACTTCTTCTCGATCCAAAGTTGCTCGCGCAAAATAAGGATTTGATGCCCCAAGTGGCGCCGGACGGGGCGAAGATTTTTGGTGGTGCATTGAGTGGAGCTATTGAGCTTACGACCGTGGGCGCTTGCGCGGTGTCGCAAGCGACGGGCTCGGCGACAAGTTTCAAAATGTCGGACATTAAAGACTACGTAGCGTCTTCGGCATCCTATGCTTACCAAGTGCAGGTGAAGCGGAAACACAAGGTGGTTTTCCACTTCCACCAATTTATTAAGATCATTCATGAGCAGTCGAAGCGTGGTGGATTCTTCAGCACGAAAACGGTTAATTCGCTGATCGACGATCGTGCGCAGTCGGACTGGATCGAGTTTATTGTGGATTCTCAAGATGGTCGTTACGAGTACTCGGACGCGTACGTGAAAGAAGTTAAGAAAGAATTCATCGACCGCGCACTGGCCGATATCGTCGCAATTCAAATGGGATCACCGCAAGCAATTATGGCATTGATCGAGCCGGGTAAAAGTGGCGCGGGCGTGATTGGCGATGAATTGCGAAAGTGCCCTAACCTCTACTGCCAAATCGGTGCTTCGGGATTTAAGGTTCTTGATTCGATCTTTGGTTCGACTACGGCCGTCTCGAAATTAATGAAGACGGTGCAAGTCAGCAAGAGCGAAACGGTGACCGAAACGAAAATGGTTCCAGCTTACGGCACTAGCGCCTTTGAATAAGGAGTTTTGAATGTGGCTCGCGTTTTTTCTTACCATCTTTGTGCACGCAGATATTCTTGAGACGGTGGAGGCGCGCTACTTGCCTCCACCTGCAGCCCCGAGTTGTGGATTACTCAAGCATCGCGAACTGTTGAGGGAGAAAGTGGTGCGCGAACATGCCGAACTGAAAGGACCAGAGCAGCTTCGCGTGAATCATCTTCTGCTTAACAAACTATTTATGCCCAATGATACTTGGCACGATGAATCGGTCTTTGTTCAAGCCAAGGTTAAAATCTCAGAAGCTTTGGCGCTGGAAATTGACCGCCTCGGGCTCGATGGGATCTATCTGTCCCTGGATGCGCCGGGGTTACGCTGGGAGTCTTATTCCTTTCAGACTCCTGAGGGAATTCACATTTTTATGGACGGGGAGGGCCACTTGCTGGTGACTTACCAAAGTTACCTTAATGTGTTGTGCCTGGAGAAACTAGAGACGCCCGTGATCGAATGGGTCCCTTCAGATCTAGCGCCGGGCAGACCCAATTGGCATGCGCTCTTGACAACGGTGGTTGGCGTTCGGTAGCGTTCGTGAGGTGAAGGTTTTAGAGTCACAACCCGAATACAATCTGCAGGCTTCCCGTCGGCGAAAACGAAGAATCCGCTCTGTCGTGAAGCGGACCATCCTTAAATTCATTAGCCGCTCCAACACTTATATTATTCAAAGATTACCGGACTGGTTTGAAGCTTACGAGCCGAAGGTCGAAAAGCTGCGCGAGAATTGGACCGCTTGGGGACGTAAGGGCAATGATGCAGATCATGTGCGTATGGTTTTTCTCCTTTCGATGGTCGAAAACTTAAAGGAGAGAAAAATATCAGGTGCTTTTGCCGAGCTTGGTGTTTTTCAAGGGCATACGGCTAAGCTGTTCAACGAGCTCGACCCGGATCGCGAACTTTATCTCTTTGATACTTTCGAAGGCTTTTCGCCAAAAGATCTTGAAAAGGAAGCGAGCACCTCCGAGCAGCATCAGTTTAAGAAAACTTCGTTGGATTTGGTGCGAAAATTCTTAGGCGAAAGCGATCGAATAAAATTCTTCCCCGGCTTCTTCCCCGAATCTGCAAAAGCAGTGACCGGTGATCCCTCGTTCGCTCTTGTTCACCTGGACTGCGATCTTTATGCCCCTATGGCCGAGGGGCTAAAGTACTTTTACCCGCGTCTCAAGCCTGGCGGCGCTATGATTATTCACGATTACCAAAATGTGGTCAGTTGGCCAGGCGTGAAAAAAGCCGTCGATGAATTCCTAGCCGACAAGCCGGAACGTTTGATTCTAATTCCGGATGCCTCGGGTACGGCGGCTTTTGTTAAGTCGATGAATTAGTCGCACGGTCACGTCTCAAATCAAGACTGTTCTTAATAGGGTTGGCCGAACGCTGCATTTCGAGACTATAATTTAATTTAGGATTGAACGTTTCCGTGGGGGAAAATTGGGGAAAACCTTTAAGTTAGTGTCCATCGCTCTTGCGCTGTCGACATCGATCGTACTTTTTCAAAATTGCGCAGAGGATCTACCCATCGAAGCGCAGCAGTCCAGCACGGCGACTGATGGTTCCGCGACGGTGGCTCCGCCTACGCTCGCGTTGACGGCTGACAAACTGGAAATCGAAACAGAACAAACGGCCCAACTTTCCGCAGCGGGCGGGACCGCACCCTACGCTTTTAGCGTGGCCACGGGGTCAGGCCTAGTCTCGTCCACCGGACTGTTTACGGCGCCGGAAGTGGCGGAGGCCAACGTTCTTGAAGTTCAAGACTTCGCTGGCGCTAAGTCCTCGATCACAATTAGCGTGTTAAGTCCGCTCAGCTTAAACTTTTCACCGGCCAGTCCGAACGTGGGAACACCTGTTCAGCTGATGCCCGCAGGCGGCAAATCACCTTTTGTTTACGCGGTAGAGGTCGGCGCCGGGACGATCAGCGGAAACACCTACACCCCTGGCGGAATGGGCGAACTCACCGCGCGACTCAAAGTCACCGATGCACGCGGCGTAATGGTCAGTCGTGACATTGCCTTTGGTATTCCTTGCGGAGGCGTGATGGTCGGCGGCCACTGCTGGTATCTAGGCACGTTTGGGGCGAGCTGCACCAGCGTTTGCGCCAGCCGCGGAGGATACGACCCTGCAACGTCCACTTATGCCGGTCGAGCAGGAACCGGGCAGCAATGTGAAAACGTTATGGTGGCCTTGGGATTGGCGTCGGGCGTGATCAGTACTTCGTGTTCCGCGACACCGGCGGCGGGCTGCTTACTTCATACCAATTCCAACCGTGTGCGCTGCACGAATGCAGAGACCACGGCGAGCGCCGCCAACGCGAGCTATCGCCGAGCCTGCGCCTGCGCAAACTAGTATGTTTCGAATTCTTTTTTCACCCTGATCGTCTGCCATAAATCGGGAGAGGGAGAACTTTACCTGAGATAGTCGGCCAGTGTCTCGAAATGAGAATTTAGCTCGAGAACTTCGTCGTGAGTGCCACCCTTGTCGGGATGAAAAACGCGGCTTAAAAGCTTTCGCGCGTTTTGCAGTGAGGGCATGTCCAGTTCATCGAATGTAAATCCATTGGCCACAAAATAATCGAGGGACTCCTGCACGGGCGCCGGGTATTGAAAGCTGGTCCCGCGCTTTTCGGCCTTCTTGTTTTGACGAATCTGTTTGTTGCGCTCTTTCAGTTTCAATTTTTGCGCGCTCTTAAATTCAGTTTGCTGGGCCAAGCGCGCTTCGCTCGAAGGGGAGGCCGCGGCCATTACGGGTGCTAGAGCCTCGGTTTTCCCATCGAGGAAATCGGCCTCTTTTTCTTCTAGTTTTAGCAGCACCGCCCAAACGTGCTTGCACAAATCCCCTTTGCGGCTTTGCGGACAGGTGCAAGCGCAAGAAAAAGAAGCAGCGGCCACTTCGTCGGCGGTCAAAGTCACGCGGCAGGCCTGCGAACCTTTGATCAAGGCGCGCACATCGGTGTCCGAAGCACTCGAAATCAGCACCAGGTCTTTGCGTGCGATTTCTGAGCCTTTGCTTCGTTCTTGATGTCCGAAAAAACCAGACAAGTCCGCTTCCACTTGCATGCGGCGGATGTATCAATTCAACAGGTCGCGGTCAATCAGGGCTCGGTTTACCGGTGCAGCATACCAGTGGACTTTCAGCCGATCTGTGGCGAACATAAGGGATGCAGTCATCGCAACTTAATCCAGGGGAAATCATCGATGGGTACCGCATTGTCCGAAAGCTCGGCGGCGGCGGTATGGGCGAGGTGTACGAAGCCTGGGAAGAAGATCTGCAAAGAAAAATTGCGATAAAGATACTTGCCCCCAATTCGTTGTCCAGTAACGAAGCGGTCGAAAGATTTCGCGGCGAAGGTCGAGCTCTGGCTCGACTGCAGCATCCGAATGTGGTCGCACTTTACACGTTGGGTGAGTATCAGGGGCGATCCTACCTTGCTCTGGAATTTATTGATGGTTTGGCGCTCAACCTTTTCTTGTTGGACCGACCGATTGGCTTAAAACATCTGCTCGAGCTCTTTCGCCAGATGACTGAAGGGCTTGGCGCCGCTCACGCCGCGGGAATCATTCACCGAGACCTTAAGCCTGCGAACATAGTCATTGATCAAGCTTTGAACGCGAAGCTCGTCGACTTTGGGATCGCCAAGGTTTATTCGGACCACCGGTCGTTAGAAACAGAAGCCCATATCGTCATGGGCACGGCCAATTTTTTAGCCCCCGAAGTGGCGCTCGGTCAGTCGGCGCGTATTCAATCGGACATCTACTCTTTAGGCCTTGTTTTTTATTTCATGTTAACGGGTGAGAATCCCTTTGATGGCCGCAACAATCTTGAAATTCTAGAAAAAATTCGCACCGAAGCTTTGCGTTTCAATCCTCGTTTGGACGAAATTCTACCCGACAGCGTTAAAAGCATCGTTTTAAAAATGACCGCCAAAAATCTTGGCGATCGCTTTGCGGACACGGGCCAAGTGCTCGAGCAATTGAAGAAGGTAGACCTGGAATCGCTGCCCGCGGATTTACGTGTGTCCGTATTTCCAAAAATCAGTTTAGAAAACGCCGATGAAGTTCGGCGCATGTGTTTGGAACAAGGATTCGCGACCGGTGAAGTTCGCTATATCTTAAATTTGGCGGCGGGCATCCAAAATTCCGAGCCCGTGCAGACAGATGCCACCGCGCCCATTGAAGCCGCACCTAAAATGACCATCGGTTCGCAAGCTTTGTCGGAAGCCATTGAACGTTACCGCAATGCCAAGCGGACGATGGGTCATCGTCGAACCACTCGGTCGTTTCGCGCACGTGTGATCAAAATCAGCGTCTCTACTGCCTTAGCCGTCGGTTTGGCGGTGATGGTCTACTGGCGCGTAGATCAAGATAAAAAAGAAGGCTATCCGCTTGTTTTGGCAAAGATTGGCCAGACTGAGAGCTACCTAGAAAGATCGCAGGGTAACAAGAACCTATCTATTACTACGCTAAAGAAGATCGAGGGAGGCTTAGAAAGCTGGGTTGATGGAGATGGAAACACCGAAATTTATTATAACAATCCGTTTTTCCCCATTCATGCTTCCGCCGAGAAGGATGAGGCAACCGAGGTAAAGAACTTGGTTCGCGGCGACATGAGAGCGCTTTTTCCATTAAAGCCTGGTGGAAAGTCGGAAGTGACTGTGATCGAAGGCCAAGGTCTAACTGCGAAAGAGTATTTGCTTCGCTGCTCCGTCGGTAAGGAGAAAGTGGTTTCCTTGACCATGGGTAAAATGTCAGTAATCGAAGTTTTTTGTGAGCGTGATCGCCCACCGTTGGTGAAGTTCGCTTATCTGTATGCTCCATCTTTGAATCGTTGGGTTTTGATGGAAGAGTCGGAAGGCGATCGTCTTCGCTCTTATGAGCTGATCACTCTAGAGAACAACTAGCTGCTTAAGATAAATTAATGCGGCTACGTGTCACCCTAAAAGCTTCGGATCCTCGCCTTTTCTGTTTAGACTTTTAGGATGACGATTCTTCAGCATCCTCTCCGACTCGCGGTTTGTCTTTTATTTTTTGTATTTATGGCCGCGAGCGGTGTTTATTATTTTTCGTCCGAGAGTGCGCCGTACGCCGAGAAAGAAATCGCGACTGAACCTCACATTGAAATTCCGCGGCTGCCGGTTGAGCAGCTTTATCCTTACGTAATTCCCAAGCAATCCACTTTGTATACGGTTTTGCGCGGCCTTAACGTGGATTCGCAAACGATTCATTTCGTGGTGAAGGCAACAAAACCCGTAATGGATCTTGGCCGCATGACTTCCGGTACTCGCTTTCGTTTGCATTATGAGAACAACGAGCTCGCCGGAATCGATTTTCGTTTTTCGGCCGTTGATGGGCTTGAGTTGAAAAAGACAAATGGCAGTTGGATCGCTGAAAAAATCACCAGAAGAATTGATATCAAGGTCATTTCTTTCAAGGGCGTGGTCATGAGCAATCTGTGGGAATCCGCCGAAGCTTCTAGTATGGATCCGTACCTGGTCGTTCAGTTGGCTGAAATTTTCGCGTGGCAGGTGGATTTCGCCCGTGAAGTCCGAGCCAATGACCGCTGGCGCCTGACCGTTGAACAAAAATTCGTCGCGGGAGAGCCGGTGGGTTGGGGCAATATACTAGCGGCCGAATATGAAAATGCAGGTAACCCCTTAAGTGCCTTTTACTTTCAGGCGGAAGGCGAGGCCGGAGGTTACTTCGCGATGGATGGCAGCAGTCTGCGGCGAATGTTTTTGAAAAGTCCGATCCCATATGGTCGCATCACTTCACGGTTTTCTCGCCGACGTTATCATCCCGTACTTAAAGTCAGTCGTCCCCATTTGGGCGTCGATTACGGCGCGCCGACGGGTACCCCGATTCGCGCGGTAGGTGGTGGCACCGTGACCTTGGCCAACTGGCATGGCGGCGGTGGACGCACGGTAAAAATCAATCATAATTCTTCCTACAAGACTTCGTATTTGCACCTGAGTCGCTTTGGTCAGGGCATTAAACGCGGGGCGAAGGTGCAGCAGGGGCAAGTCATCGGCTACGTAGGATCGAGCGGCCTTTCTACCGGACCTCATTTGCATTTTGAATTCTGGGTCAATGGACGCGTCGTTGATCCGCTCGGACAAAAGTTTCCTGCGGCCAATCCAGTTCCCGCGCGGCACATGGCGAGCTTTAAGTCACAAGCCGCTCAACTCGCGGAAGCTTTGCCCGGCTGGGAGAGTGTCGTACCCAGCGCGCAGGCCGTATCTTCAACGTCAACGGTTCGAGAGGATTAGAGTCGCTTACGCAGGGGTGTTATAAACCAGCCAGGACGGCGCCCAAACCGAGGGACGCTGGGAAAGCCTGTACCCATAGTATGCTCCGGCTCGCCGTAAGAGCACCGTAAACGCCGACCACGACGACACTTATCAGAAAGAAGATTCGGACTTGAACGCCCCACTCGATGGGCTGCACGGTGAGAGACCAAAATAGGCCCGCGGCCAATACCCCGTTGTAAAGCCCTTGGTTCGAGGCGAGGACTTTGGTCAATTCCGCCTTTTCTTTCGTTTGCCGGAAAATCTTTAGACCTCGAGGTGTGGTCCAGAGGAACATCTCGATGATCATAAACCCAACATGTAGAATTCCGCAGAGCCCGACAAGCAGATTGGCAATCATTTGTGTCTCCTCCAGTAGTTTCCGCCATTCTTATTCAAGGGGCAGGATCTTTGCAAGTTTCACTTCTTGGTCAATTAATCGAAAGAGTTTCGCTACGAAATTCCACGACCGCCAAATAGTGCTTGTCTTGTCACTAAGCAAGGTGGCGAAGTAAAGGCTTGGAAGCTTATCATTTGCCCGCCCTCATTCGAGATTTGGCCATTATCCTGATGACGGCCGGGATCACCTCGGTCGTCTGCCGCTGGCTTAAGCAGCCCGTCATTTTAGGTTACGTCGTGGCGGGTATCCTGGTTGGTCCCAAAGTGACCTTCACGGCGACGGTCAGTGACATCGATAGCGTCAAAGTTTGGGGCGAGATCGGGGTGATTTTCGTTCTTTTCAGTCTGGGCTTGGAATTCAGCTTCCGGCGTTTGTTGCGCGTCGGTGGACCCGCGGCTCTCACCGCGGGAGTTGAAACCGCCATTCTTATGGGGCTCGGAACTTTGCTTGGGCTGGCGCTCGGCTGGCCGTGGATGGACTCGCTTTTCTTAGGTGGGATGCTCTGTATTTCGTCAACGATGATCATCGTGAAGGTGTTTGAAGAGCTTGAGCTAAGAGGTAAACACTTTGCTGGTTTTGTGCTTGGCATTCTGATCGTCGAAGATCTTGTGGCCGTTCTTTTATTGGTGCTGTTGTCCACCGTTGCGGTTGCTCAAGAGCTGAGCGGCGGGGATTTGGTCATGGCGGCCTTGCGCTTAGGTTTTTTCTTAATCCTTTGGTTTGTCGTCGGACTATTTGTTCTTCCGGGACTGATTCGAGCTTTAAAGAAATATTTTAATCCCGACACGACTTTGATTTTTTCAAGCGGCCTTTGTCTGATGATGGTGATGGTGGCGTCGTGTGCCGGTTTTTCACCGGCCCTAGGTGCCTTTGTGATGGGCTCCCTAATTGCGGAAAACGAGTAATGTCCGCGAATTGAAAACGTCTTGCATTCATTGCGCACTTTTTTTGGTGCCATCTTCTTCGTTTCCGTTGGGATACTCTTCGATCCGCATGTTTTCATTGAACTGTGGCCGGTGGTTTTAGCGGTCACCGTAATTTTGATCGTGGGTAAAACTCTGGCAGTGGGGGCGGGGGCTTTGCTGGCAGGCCAAAATATAAAAACGGACCTGTACTCGGGCCTAAGCATGACCCAAATCGGCGAGTTGTCTTTTATTATAGAGAGCCTCGGACTGACCT
>JBEIHA010000050.1:0-14046 GCA_040381635.1 Pseudobdellovibrionaceae bacterium | reverse complement strand
GGGGGGGCCCCCCCCCCGCCTCCCAGAACACGGGGCGCTTTTCGGCCGGGTGGGCCGAGAATTGAGCGTGTCTTATTTACAAGCCAACCTGGGAATGATTTTACGGCGCATTGACGTGTTCCGCACATTGGAGCACAAGTTGCTACATATCCTCACGCGGAACGTTTGTTGAAGCTGAACGTATGTTGGATATTGTCTTCTTGGAGTCTTAGCGGCGGGCGCTTTCCCCCTCCCCCCTAAGAAAGTCGAAGTGCAAACTTCTAAGCACGTCGCTGGGACTTTAAGAGATTTAAAAAATGACTTAAATCATTCCCCTCTTCGGGGCCCCGTCACCGGAAACAATTGAATGTTAAGTTGAAAGACGCGGTCGCCTTTGCCCGTGGCTCTGGCAACGCCTACATCTTTCGCCCAGCGCTTACGAAATTGCCGAAGCTCAAACTTAAGTTTTTCAAACTCTTCTTCCGTCAAAGACATCGTCTGCGCCCCGATTTCGCGATCCTGGGGAGCATCTTGAAAGAGCGATTCCAAACCTAAATAAATTAATTCCGACTGAAGCTTGCGCACTAAAGCCACCGGCACATTTTCGGAGCCGCTCATCAACTCGCGGCCTTTGGTGACTTCGCCAGTCCTGGGATCTCTCACGAGCTCGCCGGATTCGTAAAGGCGTTCCATACAGCGCCGCAGTTCTTCGGGGCGGGCTTTGCCGCGCATGATTTCAAACAGGGCCTCGGGTTCGAAGCGCACATTCTTTTGTTCGGTCAAAGCGTAGAGTACCCAAGTCACCCAAGACGGAACCTTGGCCCAAGTCTCGGCGTTGATCTCACCGGCTTTCAGTTGCTGGCGCACGCGCAGGTCCGCGAGGACCTTCAGGTGTCGGTTGCGCTCGAGCGGTTCGGTGGCTTGGGTGAATTCGACGAGCGCAATGAATTCTTCGAGCTCTTCTTTGGAAAGGGAAAGAGCCTTACTGAACTTGACGGCCATCTCGCGCGAAAGATTGCGCTGACCATCGATAATCAACTTCAAATAGTTGGGCGACTTGATGTCGGCCCCCGCCGCGAAGGTCGCGTAGGAATACGGGCGCAGCGATGTCTTCGTTATCTGGCGTTTGTAATCATAGAAGTCGCGCAAGTACTGACGGTAATCCGTGTAGGCACCGATACTGGGCGCAACCACTTGAGCTTCGAGCTTTATTGTTTCCACGATTGTTTCCCCACAACCATTTTTCATGGGGAGTTTGGAAAAAACAACCGGGATTCTTCAGCTTGCGCGTGGCACCGCGCACGCGTAGTCCATCAGTTTTGATCTGGGGCTTGGGACTCGGGCGGCGAAGGGGGAACCGCACCCGCGCTCGGCTGAATCACTTGGTCATCTTCTGGTTCACGGGGTGCAACGCCCCCGGGAGGCGCCGAAGGTGCCTCGAAACGCGGGCCCGCGGGAGCAGGTGCGGCAGGCGCCGTCGGCGCGACAACGATCGGACCTGGCTTCGGCGCGGGTACGGGCGCAGGTGCAGACGGTCGAGCCGGGGGACGCGGGGCGCGCGCCGCACGCGGCGGAGCTTCGCGCTGAGCGCGGACTTCGGAGCGACGTTGAGTGACCTCGCGCAGTTCGCGCTCGGACACCATTTCACGCTCGCTGAGTGCGGGCATTTGGCGAGCGCGGGCCATGATCGCTTCCGAGCTATAGCGTATGTCTTCAACCAAAGTGGTCACGCTGATGCGAGTGCTGGCGTCGCCTTTAAAATCGATTTGCAAATTTAAATTTCCGCCACCATCGTTGGCAACCAGTGCGGCGCGATCAATCGACGCACCAAAGACACCGGTCACACGTAAAGCTTCTTTTGAAACAGGAGTACCCGGGCCGGCAATAAGCGGACCCTGCACGCGGAAGCGCGTGGCTCCACGGTCGATCATTTCAAATTCGAAACCGGCTTCGCCGTAGGCCACGGCCCAGCTGTTGAATTCAAACGATTGCGCCGCGGGGCGCTTGAACTGCGCTTTACGACCGCAGATGTTTTTCAAGCGATTGTACGCGCAAGTCGGCAACTGCCGCTGACCGTTGATCGTGTCGCGCAAAATCGAAACGCAAGTGTTGTAAGCGGTGTTCGAAAGATATTGCGCGAATTCGGCATGCGCCGGATTCGTTAATTGGCGAAATCCTTTGCGGTCCTGTTCGGTCATTGTTACGTGCGCTTCGCCTGATCGCAAAACCACGTACGCGACGCGGCCCACTTTCCCACTGCGGGCGAGTTGCTGTACGCGCAAGATTGCATTCGAACAGCTGCCATCGGCATCGGCACAGGTCAAAAGAGCGCTGAAGCGCAAACCGCTGGGAGCATCGGTCGCCAACATCGGAATACCTGCGCCGCGCCCCGAGCGAAGAGAACCACGAAAGTCGATTTCTTCCACGTTTTCGGCCGAGATCTGAAGCCGCACTTGCGCGCGAACCGAGTCACCAAAATCCACCTTCACGCCGCGAATTCGGCGGGCGAGTTCACGGCTTCCATGATCCATATGACGGGGCAACCGGTTCACCATGTCGACCGCCATAGCCATGATTCCATCCTGGCGCGCGTCCGTGTAAACGAGATCGCGGCTACCGTCGCAAACAAAGCGTTCACCTGGATCAAGCTTTCTATTCGAACCACCGGTACAAATACGAGCCGCACTCGGCGGATTGGGGAGACCCGGGGCCCACTGTTGTGAATTATGTCCGAAGGCCGTCCCGCACTGATCCGGAGTCCCATCGATTGGACCGTCCGATTCGCTGGCACCGTCATTAGGATCGGCATCGGGCGCATCGGCCAATTCTTCGGGGGGAGTTGAGCGGACGCGTCCTTCATCGGAGAAGCGACGGCGTTCGGATTCGCTAAAGCGCGAGGGCCGCTCTTCCGCGGACTCGCTCACTTCGGCAGGCTTCGCGTCTGCTGCTGGCCTAGCCGCCGCGGCTGCCGCTGGCTTAGCCGCGGGTCGAGGACTCTTCGATTTTTTAGAACAGCCGGAAGCGAAGACCGTAAGGGCCAAGACCACAACCAACGTTTTCAATGCATAGGCCATATACTTCTCCGCATATCTTTCTAGACATGTCTTTCTCGACGAACGAACTCAAAGCCCGTCAATGAGCAAGCGGAGGACCATGGCCTCCGGCCAATCTATGCGATTTGAAAGTATTACAGTGACGGTTTACGGCGCTCTAGCTGTCTAGGGAGCGCAAAAAGCTCACGCAGGAATTCCATACGCCCCTGGTTCCGTACTCTATGGGCTTGCGGTCCCGACGTGATTCCTGAAGCAGTTCGATTTTGCTCTTTAATAAGGCCGCCCGAACTTCGTCCGAACCGGGGGATACATCGCCGCTCAAGTCACAAAGGGTCACGTTCGCAACCATAGGGTCACCGAAGGCATTTTTGGTTTCAATTTTAAACCAAACTTCGGAACCCAAGAAGTCGACTGACTTAACCGTTCCGCGCGACGACGTCGTCTGACCAAGCTCCATTTGTTTCCATACGCTCGGCGCGCCGTGGGCCAAAGCCGAGATTGCGATCACAAAAGTAAGGAACAGAATTCGTTTAGCCATAAAATACCTCTTATATAATGACAAAGCAGGGCGTGTGCCGCGTTTTCAAGCACGGACTGCAATAGGATCGCGCTCAAAACCAATTGGACCGAGGTGCCGAACAAGGGCAGTCACTGGTCAGGATTTAAGCATACCCAGACCTTGGTCGTGGGCTGGGATGACCAAAGCCGGGGCTCTCCTTATCATCTATGAATATCTATTCGGGGGAGGAGCTGAAGTGGCAACGATCTGTTCCGTGATCAATCAAAAAGGTGGAGTGGCGAAAACGACCACCTCTTTAAATGTGGCCTCGAGCTGGGCTAAACAAGGCAAGCGTATCCTGCTTATTGATCTGGATCCTCAGTCGTCCGCGACCAAGGCCGTCTTCGGCGACCAAGAGTTCGAAACAACCATTTACGACGTAATCGTGAACCAAGCAAAAATCGAAGACGTGATTCAACCCTCCGCCAACTTCGGCTTTGACGTATGCCCTGCAGAAATCATGCTTTCTGGCGTCGATATGCAGTTGGCCGCGCACTTTGGGCGCGAACAAATCCTGAAGCGTAAGCTAGAACCGATTTCGCACAAGTATGACTCCATACTCATCGATTGCTCGCCTTCACTAGGCTTGATGACCATCAATGCTCTGATGGCATCGAAAGATATCATCATCCCGATTTGCCCTGAATATTTCTCGCTCAAAGGGATCGAGCTAATTTTAAATACGCTGCAAAACATCCGCGTAGGTCTTGGTTACAAGGTTAGCGTGCGCGGCGTGGTCATCACCCGCTTCCGCGATCGCCGCATTGTTAAGGACGTGATTCAGCAGGTGAAAGACAAATACGACCTCCACGTCTATTCGAATTATATTCCCGACAATATCGCGGTCGAAGAAGCGCATCATCGCCATCAACCCGTCCACTCCCATGCTCCGCGCTCGGCGGCTGCACAGGCTTACATGAGCTTAGCTTCGGAGTTATGGGTATGACGAAATCCAATCCCCTGTTTGTCGATTCCACCAAAGTGCGTGGTGATTTGATCGGGACACAGATCGAATTGCGCAATTGTCAGATTTTCGACGACGAGCAATTGTTCGTATTGGTCACCAGCACCCAAGGCATGACCACCCGCACACAGATGAAGGTTCTGGACTATCGCAGCTTTGAAGCGCGCGTGCACTTGAGCCATCAAACTCACGTGACGTTCCAGTTCGTGATCGAAAAAGACGGTAAGATTCTTTGGTTAAGCGCCGTAGCCAGCGCGCGCGCCCAATACGCGATCGTTGAAGAATGGGAGCCGTTGACCGACGAAGTCGCGATTGCCGCCGCCCAGTCCCTAATCAATAAACCTCTGAATAGCTTGGATCCGCGGCCCGAGGACGACGGCGTGGCCTGGGCCCGCGAGTCGTCAATGAATGTTCGTGCTTTGATGGACAAATGGGGTCTTTAGTCTTCGGCCTCTGAATCATCATCGAAATTTGGCCAAATTTCTTCGATGGGATTTTCCTCTTCGGCTTGAACTTGCTCGCATGTGGGTTCGATCCCTTTGGTCTTCAAAAGATCCTTCGCGATATTTAAATTCGTCAGGTGACTGCTTTCGCCCGGATGAACTCGGTACGCTTCGCAAAGAAATTGAAATCCATCTTCGTACTCTTGTTGTTCAATATACGCCGTACCGATCGAGGCCAGTAAACTGGAATAAGCTGTCGGTTGTTTTAGTTCGAGCTCGTCGATGTCCAATTGCCCTAAGTAAAACTCAAGTTCGATGACACGGAAGTAATTGCGTGCGTGCAAAAAGCAAAAGGCCTGATTGGCCAGGGCCAGAATATCCAGGGGCTTGGCTTTTAAAGCGGCTTCGGTCCATTTGATGCCGTCTTCGAATCGCTGCAAGTCTTCGCACATCACGATCGACATCCCTAGGGCGGTCGCATAAGACTCGGGTGAATGCTGGCTCATATCGGTGAAGAATTCGACGTCGTTGGTCCACGCCTGTGCGCGATTCCAGCTAAGAGTCGATAGAAGCAAAACCAGAAGGACCAAGACCACGTGCGCCACCGGTTTGGCCAACTTGTCCCAACCAATGCGCGAGACAACGAACGCGGTCAACGTCGCCATCAAGGCCATAGGTAAGTAATTGTAGTGATCCGACACAGTCGATACCTTTTGGTAGGCGAACGGCCAGATTCCACTGACCGGGAGCATAGCCGCGAACCAAATTAGGATCAGCAGATAGCGGCGATCACGCTTCATTGAGAGAAAAGAAAAACCCAGTAAAACGGCGATTGCCATGACCACCGAAGCGATCATTGTTCCGCTGGCTAAGGCAGATTCAGGCGTGCGCGCGTAATTCGCCGTAAGCTCAACGGGTGCAACAAATTTTTGCAAATAAAAACTGAAGGTATCGAGCACCACCAGGGCCCGATCAAAAATCGAGATGGTCGCCTCATCATACTGCTCCTGCGCGATGTGGGTCAGCCAAGCCACCGCCGCGGCAAAAAACGCCCAAAGCGACAGACCAAGAGCGGTCATTTTTTTAATGTTTCCATCGAGCAAAGCCTCAATCCCAAGGACCACTGCAGGCAAAACCGCGGTGCTCGGTTTACACAGCGTCGAAATCAGAAACAACGCGGTCGCCAGTGCGAAGCGCGAATACGAGGTTTCTCCCCCATGCGGTCGATTGCCGAAGTAAACACACAGACAAGCGAGAGCGAAGAAAGCGGCGAGCAGATCGCGCCCCCCCGAAATCCAAGCCACCGCGTTCACCTGCAGAGGATGAAGTGCAAAGACCGCCACTCCAATCAAAATGGAAACCGCCGGTAAAGTCCAACGCGCGGCCAAACCCCGCAAAAGCATAAAAACCATAAATGAATTCGCCAAATGCAGAACCAGGTTCAGCACCCGGAAGGGGATCGACGAGCCTTGTCCCAAGTTATAAACGACACCCCATATCCAGCTGGTCACCGGAATGTAGAGTCCGAAGTACGGTTCCTGCCAAAAGATGGCCCATTGTCCGGATAAGAAATAGGGATTGGCGAAGATATTGGTGTCGTCATCCCAAGTCAGCGGCGGTGCCAAAATCAAGCGACCATAAACCACGGCCCCCGCCAACAGAATGATGATCAACCAAATCGCATTAAAATATCGAGAATCATTTGCCGTCACGGATTAAGGCTCTCACTAGTTGCCGAACGACGCAACTTAAGACGAGAATGAGAAATGAACGCCTAGAATTCCGCTCAGTATAACCGCTTCAAGGCCGAACGCTCGCAACCGTTTTGGTTATTTGTAAAACTTCAAACGTCTTGTTCTCTACGCAAGAGTTTGAAATCGGTTCAAGGATAAGTGACATTCTTGGGCTCGTGCCCCGATGGTCCCCGAACACAATAGTTCCCGACCCCGCGTTACCTACGGCATTCACCTTGCACAAGGGACATCCGCTCGAGTAATTGACCCAAGGAAAGGGGTGCTGAAATGAAGCCATTTGGATTGGTGCGTGCGGGATGCGCGCTTACGTTATTGATCGCCGGTGTGGCGTGTTCGTCACACAAAGACAAAAACCCACTCTATGACGTTCCGCTTGCGGATCCCATCAATGCGTTCTCGCCCGATTCGAAAGAAACCGATACGGCCACGATGAGCACTGACTCCATGTCGAGCACCTTGGAATGCGCTGTTCCCACGACCGAACAGCGCTTGCAGGGCCCGCTGACAGGTGCAAATTACCGCTTCGTTAGGCGCACCGTTCACTTTACTGATGTGCCGCGCAGCGTACGTGATGAAGAGATTGGTTATTCCACAGATGGCAACAGTGGCCGATTCACTAAATCCTATAAATTGAATCAACTTTCCGTGCGCGGCGAATCCGCTTTGGGAGGTATACCTCTAGCTTACGTTGACCAGTGTACGGCCAGCGGTTGCGATGAACGTCAGCGCAGGTACACGAGCGGTTCGCCGCTCTATAAATTTGATGTTGAAGCCAAGGCTAGCACGATGCAAAGACGCGACTCCTATCTGCCGCAGACCTCATGCGCTCATCGCACAGACTACTCACCAGCGCGGTCGACGGTTCAGCGCGGCGTGGTTCACTTGGATGGTGTGAATTACCGCGCGGTTAAATTCACAACTCGTCAGTCGGGTCGAATCACTTGCGAATCGGGATCAATCCAATCTCCGCCCACGCCCGGTAAAACGGTTGATATGGGAACCGGCGATTCCGTGCAGATTGAAATTGTTTTGGCCGACAAGCTGCCGGTATCAAACATCCCTCTACCGCTTTACAATACGGCTCGCGCTTGTGAACGCACGACGGTTTACCAAGCTTCGTTTTTCATGCAGGGGGACAAGACTATCGTTGGTAACGCCACGGATGTCGCCAATGCAAAACTCAGCGGCCGCATCATGGGTGTGGCGGAATTTCGGGCGGCCAAACAAGCGCGTCTCGATTTAGTTAAGCGCTTGAACGATGCTTTGGTGATCGCGCAGTCCGAAAAACGTGAAGCCGAATTAAAGGCCGCGCGCTACAACGTTGAATTTCGCGAAGCCAAAAACAAAGAAGCCGCGGCCCTCGCCGAAGCGACTCGTTTGGAACAAATCGGTTATCGCGCCGGTTCGACCCAGGCGGAGCGCGAAGCGGCTCTCACCGCTCGCACTGCGGCCACCGAGGCCACGGACAATGCGAAGCGAGCAGAAGACTTGATGAAGTCGCAGAACGAATTGGTCACGCTGGCGAACCGCCGGCTGGCCGAAGCCGAAGCCGCTTTAAGAAGAGCCGAGCAGGAAGCTCGTAACTAAATTAAGTTTGATTTTCGCGAAGCCCGCCCTAACCGGCGGGTTTTTTTTGCGAGTTCGAAGCTTTCAAATTAACGCAGCATACCCTGCCTCGACAGGAAACAACGCAGCTTAATCCCAAAACGATCGCGTCAGTTTACCGCAAGACTGCTGCGCGAACAGCCGTCGAGCTTTGACATGAACGGTGTCTTCAGGTGCTGGCCAATTGCAGGCGATCAGCACATGTTTTTGCGAGCTGATTTCATCCCCCGCCCATGCCACCGGCAGACCACTCGGCAAAGCTTTGGCGCCTTCGGGGGTAAACACCAACACCCGTTCTTTCTTGCGCAGCTGCGCGCGCTGGCGCAGTTGTTCCATGATCTCGCGCCAAACGGGTGTCGAGGTTAGATCCATCGTCAGTTCCCAATGCGTAGGCGCTTCGACTTCAAGCTCTTTCAAAGTGCGCTTGACCGCGTACTCCGTGGCCTCGGTGGATTTCGGCAACAAAACGTCGAGATGCTCGTGCAACGTGACGTTGAACCATTCCACCAGACCGTTGGCTGAGGTATTCTGCAGATCGTGCACGACAGGCAAGGCCTTGCCTGTGCGCAAAACACCCATCACATGGATTTGTTCAGATAACGAAAGCTTCGAGAACACGCGCCACATTGAAACCGCCAACAGTGGGCGGAACCCCCACACATTGACCTGATCCATATCCGAATTGTTGCCGTCCAAATGACAGACCGAGCGATGAGAGAGCGAGCGAAACGGCGACATACAGTATTGCTCGAACGAAGGGGCCGTGGTTGAAAAGCGCATGTCGCGCATCAACGAATAGATCTTGCCGTCATCACCCGTCCACTCATCCTGCGCGAAGACAGATAGCAAAATAAAATCGGCGATGGTTTCCAGTTGAAACTGATTGGTGTAGGTCTGCGGAAATTCGTTGCGCAAAACGCCCATCACCAATGCGCGACGCAATTGCGCCGGATCCTTAAGCCAGTTCACGCCGATGCGCACATAGCCTTTACCTAGCTCGAACAGGTGAGGCTCGCGCTCGGTGACGTCGACCGCTAATCCTTGTTTTTGACCACGGAGAAGCTGCGCCAGAGGCTCTAAAACTTCAAGCGAGCGGACGATGTCACGTTTTTTTTCGGACAACGGGGCGATCAGCGAGCGCGGACTCAGGCGACTCTCGAAGAGACAATTCGCCACCCGCTTGCCATTGATTTGGACGAAGCTGATAAACGAAGAGTTCACGCAAGCGGTGCGGGTATCAAGCACACGGTGGGCTACCCAGCACAGCAACACGAACGATACGATCGTGAGGGCTTGCGCGATTCGCTCTGCGATTCTTGAACTCTTCAAAATCATCACCAGTTGTATAGGGTACCCCTTCGCCCTTTCCAAGAATCGAGCCTACTCTTGGACAATCTATGGCCTGGACGCGGTTAGGGGTTAACTCATCTTTACAGAAGTGGCCAAGTCTTCGGCACGGGAGCCAGGGGAATAATTACACTTCTGTGGAGTCTAGAACCAATAGCTCATTCTCCGAGCTGGTACGGCTTTCGCAATTTTACGGCCAAAAGAGGAGTTGACCCATGAATAAATTATTTCAGCTTACGCTCACCTTATTGGTGATTTTCTTGGCCAATGCCTCAGCCAAGGCGGGGGTTATCTCGGTGATTTTTCCTTAAATGGAATCACGGTCGGCAGGCCCGCTTCGCTAGTCCGTGACGGTAGTTTTCGCCCGATCTCAGAAGTCATCTCGGGCACGTAATTCAGAAGCTTTCCCAGATCTACTCCGGTTTCAAAACCCATCCCGTGCAGCATGTAAATCAGATCGTCGGTAGCCAAATTGCCGCTCGCCCCTCGGGCGTAAGGGCATCCACCCAGGCCGCCGAAGCTCGAATCAAAAACGCGAACACCCATATCCAAACTCGCCAGCACATTGGCCAATGCGGTTCCCCTGGTGTCGTGCAAATGCATCGCGATTTTCTTTAACGGCACTTCTTTCTTTAACTTAGTGAGTAGCGAGCGAACTTGTTTAGGGGTAGCTATGCCAATGGTGTCACCAATCGAAACTTCGTGAATACCCATTTTCAAATAAATCTTGACCAGATCGATGACTTTTTTCTCTGCCACGGGGCCCTCGTAGGGGCAGCCGAAGGCCACGCTCAAATAACCGCGCACTTTGCGCTTATTTTTTTTGGCCAGCGCGCAAACCAGGCGGAAGCGCTCTAAACTCTCTTCGATCGTGCAGTTGACATTCTGCTTCGAAAAACTTTCCGAGCTCGCGCCGAACACAGCGACTTCGGGGATGGGCGTGGTCAGCGCGTCTTCCATGCCTTTCACGTTAGGCACGAGCGCCGAGAACTCGGTCTCTTTGGGATAATCTTTACGGTTCTTATACAAATCTAAAATGAGTTCGCGGCTGCCCATCATCTGCGGCACCCACTTTGGCGAAACGAAGGCGCCGGCTTCAATGCGCCGCAGGCCACTCGATGCCAGATGCTTAATGAAATTTAAGCGCATCGGCACCGTCAGCGTGGTCTTTTCGTTTTGTAAACCATCGCGCGCGCCCACTTCGACGATCTGAACTTTCTTGCTCATACTTCCCCCACGCGCACCAAGACATCACCAAGGGCCACTTGGACCCCCGCTTGAGCATTGAGCTCGGTGATCTTGCCGTCGCGGTCCGCTTCCAAGGTGTATTCCATCTTCATCGCTTCCATGACGACGAGGGCTTGACCTTTCGTCACTCGATCGCCCTTGGCGACCCGCACTTGGGTGACTTTGCCGGGCATGGGTGCCGAGAGGACTCCCGGTTGAGTCTTAGCCGTCGCTCCGCCGGCCCGCCGCGAGACCGAGATTTCCACGGAGTGAGTTTCACCCTGCCAGTGAAACCAAAGTCGACCCTGATATTTGACGACGGGCACCCGCACGGTCTTACCTAGCCATTCGACCTTAACGTACATCACGCTTTACCCCACGAGTGTGACCAGGGCGACGATTTGGCCCCACCATTTTCAGAGTCTGCGATCGAGGTCGCGCCTGAGACTTGCGCGTTCAGCGTTTGAATCAGAGCCACTTCAGATTTGGAATACTCTTGTTTCGCGAGGCCTTTAGAAAAATGAGTTTCGAAAAAGCGTGTCGTCATCTTGCCGGACAAAAATTCTTCGTGTGAAAGAATGACTTGGAGAAGGGGAATATTGGTGTGCACGCCGAAGACGATGGTTTCACTTAAGGTGCGTTTCATCTTTTGAATCGCGCGAATTCGAGTTTCATCCCAAACGATCACCTTGGCGATCATCGGATCGTAATTCGCGGTCACGTCGTCACCGGGTTCGAAGCCCACTTCGAAGCGACGGCCCGGGCCTTGCGGCCACTCCGCGGCCAAAAGCTTACCGGTCGACGGCATGCCCCCCTTGTAAGGGTCTTCGGCGTAAAGGCGGCATTCGATGGCGTGCCCACGCGGTTGAAACTGCTTCGGCCAATGCAGGGGTTGGCCCATAGCGGTCATCAGTTGCGCCTTAACTAAATCGACACCCAAGACCAGTTCGGTCACGGGATGTTCGACCTGCAGGCGCGTGTTCACTTCCATAAAATAAAATTGCCCGTCTTGAAGCAAAAATTCGACGGTACCGGCGCCAACGTACGCCGCGCTCTCGGCCAAGTTGCGGGCGACTTGAGAAATCTTCGCGCGCAAGTCGTCATCTAGCGACGGCGACAAAGCTTCTTCGATGATTTTTTGATGGCGCCGCTGAACCGAGCATTCGCGCTCAAGCAAAGAAGTCACCCGTCCCGAAGGATCACCAAAAATCTGCACTTCGATGTGCTTGGCGTTTTCTAAGTACTTTTCCAAGAAAACAACGGACGAGCCGAACGAGGACTGAGCTTCGCGCTGCGCCGATAAAATCAACTCTTTCGCCGAGGCCTTATCGCGAATGACCTTTAGTCCCCGTCCACCGCCGCCCGCCGCGGCCTTGCAGATCACCGGATATCCCATCATTTCGCATTCTTTAATCATACGCTCGATGCTTTGATCTTCGCCGCGGTAGCCGGGAATGACTGGACCGCCCGAGTTTTCGACGTGCTCTTTGGCGCTGATCTTGTCGCCGAACAAACGGATGTTCTTTGCGGTCGGTCCGACGAAGATCATACCGTTCGCTTCGACCTGTTCGGCGAAATCCGCGTTTTCAGAGAGAAAGCCAAACCCCGGATGGATCGCTTCGCAACCCGTGCTCAACGCACCTTGAATATTCGCGTTGATGTTGAGATACGAGAGCGCCGAGGGCGCTTCGCCAATACACACGGTCTCGTCGGCTAGACGGAAGGCCGCCGTTTTTTCATCAACGCTCGAATGCAGCAGTACAGTTTCTAAACCAAGCTCTTGGGCCGCACGAATAATACGGACCGCGACTTCGCCACGATTGGCGATGCCCAACTTGGTAAATCTGCCTCTAGATCTTGGGCGGTGAGCCATACGGCGATTCACTCCATCGTGGTGTCGTCTTCGCGAGGAAAGCCGAAAGGCCTTTTTGTCCCTCGGCGCTCGCGCGGCGTGCGGCGATCAATTTAGTTACGACCACTTCCATTTTCTTCCACGGAACCGTCGAATACATCTGCTGCAGTTTCTTGGTTTCACGCACCGCTTCGGGTGCGGAGTTCAGAATCAATTTCAAGGTGTCTTCCACGTAAGAATCCACTTCAGCCAGCGTCCCGTATTTATTGATCAGGCCACCACGCGAAGCTTCGGCGCTTGAGAAAACCTTGGCGGTCAAAAACCATTCCGGAATAAAGCTACGAGAGGCGCGGTCATTCACGAAGGGTGAAATCACCGCGGGCACCAGGCCGTACTTCACTTCCGAAAAACAAAATTGAGTTTTTTCTTCGGCGAAAACAATATCGCAGACAGCGGTTAAGCCTGCGCCGCCCCCGAAAGCATGTCCGAAGATCTTACCTACGACCGGTACCGGGCAAGTTTTGATCAACCAGTACATTTCATAAAGTCTTTTGGCGTCGCTTAGGTTTTCGGCTTTCGAATAGGACGCCATTTCTTTCATCCACTCAAGATCCCCGCCGGCGCAGAAGGAAGCGCCTTCACCGGTCAACAAAACCCCGCGAAGCTTTTTGTCCTTCGCGGTGGCTTTAAAAAATTTGGTGAGCTCACCAATCATGCCCGGATGAAAAGCATTTCGCCTTTCGGGCCGGTCGAGCGAAACAGTGGCGATATGTTGATTTTCGGTGATCTTTAAAAATTTCAAAAATCACATCCTGAAGACACCCTTGGTCTTTTCAGACCAAGGACGGTTGAAGGAAGCATGCAGGGCAAGGCTTAAAACTTTGCGCGTTTCAACAGGATCGATAATGCCATCATCCCAAAGACGCGCAGTCGAAAAATAGGCCGAACCCTCGGCCTCGTATTTTTCTAGAGTGGGCCGTTTAAATTCGGCCGCTTCGGTCTCGCTCATCGCGGGCTTTTTTAAGGATCTGTTTTGCTCTTGCTTCACCGTCAACAAAACATTGGCCGCTTGTTCCCCGCCCATGACGCTGATTTTTGCGTTTGGCCACATCCATAAGAAACGAGGCTGAAAGGCCCGGCCACACATCCCGTAGTTTCCTGCGCCAAACGATCCGCCGATGATCACCGTGTATTTTGGCACGCGCGTGTTCGACACGGCCATCACCATTTTGGCGCCGTGCTTGGCGATGCCTTCGTTTTCGT
>JBEIHA010000049.1:0-14112 GCA_040381635.1 Pseudobdellovibrionaceae bacterium | reverse complement strand
GTCAACAATGGAAAAGACGCGCGCACTCAGATAACAGAGTGGAAGCCTCGCTTTATCCTGGCCGATCTTATGTTGCCCGATGGCAATGCACTGGCCTTGATTGATTTCATCAAAGGAGAGAGATCATTACGCCACAGCTTTATGAACGTCCTGGTGATGTCCGGCCACAATGTGGAAACCAACGTACGCCAAGCTCTCGCCCGCGGCGCTAAAGACTATATCGTAAAACCATTTCGCCACGAAGACGTGGTCAAACGTTTGATCTTTCACTCGCGCAGTTACCGTGGACTGAAAGATATTTCGGCCAAGGACTACACGCGCATCGACGAATCCTCACTGATGCTGCATTTGACCGACCTGGTTTTACGCCAGGCCTTGGGGAACACGCCGTTAGCAGATATCCTCTTCAATCTCACCCGCATGGTCAGCATGAAAGTGGACGGCGTTCGCTGCAATATCATTCATTGTTTGGATCAACGCTCCGGGGTGGTCGTGACATCGAATGACGAACGCAAAGCCTCCGGGATTCAGTTGGATCTGTACAAATATCCCGAAGTCTTACACGTACTGAACACAGGATCTCTGATCGCCATTGAAAATCTAGAAGAGAGTAGCGAGCTGCGCCACGTCCGCGAGAAGGTCAAAGACATCTCGTTCAATTCAATGGTCGTTTGCCCGGTGTCGCGCCACGGTCGCCCCTTTGGCGTGATGTCGCTTCGCATGCCCCCCGAAAAGCAGACGGTTTCCGACAACGAGATTCGCTTCGTCGAGATTGTTAGTCACGTGATCAGTTTGGTGATGAGCAGCGAATTTCACAAAGAATCCGGGGAGTTCTGGCTTAAGAACCGTTCCGACGCCCCGATCCCCTTCCCCGGTCCTAAGATCAAAAACTCATAGACTTCCGAAAGCTAATCCCCTATTTTCCTTTCTCCATTTGAAGGAGTTCTCCATGCTTACCCTGCTCACCGTAGCGCATCTCGTGATCGGCATTTCCCTGGTTTTGTTCGTTTTATTACAAGATCCCAAAGGCGGCGCGATGGGGGTATTTTCTGGCGGTTCAAGCTCTAATTCATTCTTTGGCGCCAGTGGTGCTTCGAACTTTTTAACTTCCACAACGAAGTGGCTCGCGATTCTGTTCGCGGCCAGCTCACTCAGCCTGACGTATATGACCGCCAAAAAAGGTGTCAGCGTTATGGACGATCTTCCGGCTTCGGTCACAGCGCCCGCAGGGTTGCCTTCAGATTCCCCGGTCGGGAATGAACAGTCACTTCCTGGCACAAACCCGGCGCTTCCCACCAACGTCGAGAGCCAGACCGGACCACAGCCTTCGGATTCAAAGCCTGCACAACCTGCCGCTCAGTAGTCGGCGAATATGGGCGGCTTAAAATTTCTCCCGTTCGTTTTACTCGCTGGCCTGCTTTGGTTTTTGTTCGTTAGCGAACAAGGTTCCATTTGGCTGGCGCAAAAAATCACCGCTCGTCATTCCACCGGGCCAGTGGTCGGGAAACTCGTGTCTGCGGAAGGCAGCTTCAAGCGCGTGAATCACGGTGGCGTTGAAGTTTTGCGTGGACCTTTGGTAAGTCCTTTAGAACTTCATGACGGCGATCGTTTGGAAGCCGACCGCGGCGCAAAGCTCATCTTGCTGCTCAATTCTCAAGATGAACTTGAAATGGTAGAACTCAGCGCCGTTTCCTTGCACCTTTGGAACGTGAACGACGCCAGCTCTCCCGTTTACATCCAGTGGTTCAACGGCGAAGTGAACGCTCTTAAAAAAGGTGTGCGCGGAAAAGCGTATTTTATCCGTGAAGGTCGACTCTATTTCCCCGGACAAAAGCCGATGGACAAGCCGCTGGCCCTCACTGTGTTAAGGGCTGCCCCCGTCGATATGCAATTGGCCGATCAAGGATCTTCCGCTAGCGAAGATTCGGACTTCGCGCCCGACGACAAAGACAACGCGGAAGAGCTCCCGACGGATGTCGCCAAGTTCGGCTCTTCACCGGAAACTCTTTCGAACGAATACATCGACGAGATGATCGTCTCCCGCCAAGGCCAACTGCAGAAGTGCTGGTTGTCGCGCCTGAAGGACAATCCTCATTTAAAAGGCCAAATGGTTCTGCAATTCGAAATCACCCGGCGCGGAAAAGTCCGCGAACTAAGGGTTGCCGACTCAAATCTAGACGACGAAGTCCTCAAACGCTGCGTAATGACCGTCGTCGAACGCATTCCATTCCGCGCCTACAAGGGCCAAGAGATCACCCTGTCTTATCCGATAACCTTCGAATAAATATCTCGGAGCCTTTTCTGCAGCTCACTGAGTCTAATGCTTTGCGCTGCATAAAAGGCTCCGACGCTATTTAGCGGTCTTCGCGCATGTAATCGATGTGTTCTGGTACCCAGGGTTCCGTCACGCCTTCGAGCTCAAAGATGCGGGGGCCTACGCTGCTGAGGATGGTTTTTGGGGCGATCGATGGTTTGAAGTTCGGCCGGATGAGGCGCTGGGATTGCAGAACGGAAAGAATAGCTTCGAAGGTTTTGTCGGCAATGATCGGCCGGCGGATCATTTCATCCAGGCTGTTTTCAAGTTCTTCTACTCCGAAATTGTAGTTCTGAACCAAATCCAAGGCGACTTTCACGACTCGAGCGCTGCTTAAACGATTGTCTTGAAAGAGATCGAGCGCCAATTGAAAGGTGTTGTAGGTCGGCAAAATCCGTCGACCGAACTTTAGATAGTAATCGGCGTCGGTGTCTGCTGCCAAGTTGATGTAGATCTTTTCGACCGGGTCTTGCTTCGGAATGTCCTCGAGCAATCGTAAGATCGTGTCCACTTGCTGACCCATAACCTTGAAGTATTTCAAGATCACGCGCGCTTCGCGGTCCTCCAAACGGCGCGAACACAAATCAGAATACAGCGAATAAATAACCGCATCGGCTTCGGAATCATCGCCCCACAAAATCTGCCGGACGTTATCACCCAAGTGCAAGCGCAACTGCAACAGCGCCTGCAGCTTATATCCAACCTGTTGGGTCAATCGCCACCAGCGCTTGGGTGCAAGGTTTTGCACGTTGTCTTTGCAGAATAAACCAAAAGGGTAGATCCCATCATAGGCCAGTTTATCGTGGATTTTATTTTCCAGCTGCGGCGGCGAACCGGTGATGAAATAGATCGGGAAATCCTTGCGCCCTTTGTGAGTCTCTTGCCAATAATCGCGCAAGGCCCGCACCAACGTGCCCGTCCCGGGAACATTGCGTTTTTGAAAGGCCTTTTCTCGCACCGTTCGCCAAAGCCCGCCCAGGCTTTCGAAAGCGGTGTCCAAATAGGTTTTATCGAGATCCCATACGTAAACTTCGGGAGTTTCCCGCTCAACCGGATCGGTGACGTAGCGGAAGAGAACTACATCGGAGGTGATTTCTGCTCGGGTTCGCCAATCGGACATAAGGGTCTATGTAGAATAGACACCCCGCAACCGTTATGGTAGTCCGCTTTCATGCCTATGATCCCGATTGCGCAATGCGGTAAAAGCCTGGATTTCAAACCTGTCGCCTCGTGGCCTTCGGCCTTGCCCGCCCTCGCCTGGCGTGGAGAATTGCTGAGCGCTTTTCACCGAAAATCCGGCGTGACCGTGGATCTGTTTGAAACTCAAGCGGCGACCTTCACCGAAGCTATAAAGGCCACTTACCCGGAACTCAATTTATGCGAACTCGCGCGCCTCGCCTTCGCACTGAAGAAAACTTGGCCCGACCTTTTCGTCGAAGTCCGTGAACCACTGTTTCAATCCTACGGTTTTCGCTGGAATGAGCGTTTAGAGCAAACTCTAGGCGTTCTCAAAGACTCTCCCGAGGACTTCCAAGCCTGGGCCGGAGAAAAAGATCTAGGCCCCCGCGACTTTTCGGTTTTATTGGCGCTGTCTTCACCAAAGGATTTTCATCCCTTCCTTTCCGCGATGACCGAGCTTTCGCTTTCTCGCAGTGAGGGTGTTCGCGCGATGGAGATCGGTGCCGAGCTATATATGATGGGCCGACCTTTAAATGATATTCTGCCCTCGGGCCATAGTGGACCTTCGTACCTCCAACAACTTGAAAAATGGCGCCGTCCGAACACTTTGAGCGCCGACGATCAATGGCGCGAAACCGTGAAGACCTGGCCGTGGCCCTCGCAGGTGCAAGGCAAGTGGCAGCGCTTCGGTGATCAAAGTGGTCTTGACGTGAACATCCGCTCCACTTCGCCTGGCGACTTCCGCAAAAAACTTGAACGACTGATTTCCATCGGCGACACCTGGCATGACCGTTCACAGTCATGATCTGACCCGCGCTCAATGGGATGAGTTCAACGCGAAATTCGACCGCGTTTATATTCACGAAGATTCGCGCGATTCCGAACTCGCCACCCGAATGCAGTCAATTTTCACACCAGACAAGATAGAATTTGTCACCGCCCGCCCTTTCCCTAAGATCGAGGGCGAATTGTCGGCGGCCGAATTCGCGCGCAGCAAACGACATATGTTTCTTACGCCTTACCGAGGCAAATTCTTTAAGCGCTGTCCCGGTTCCAGACCGGGCCTCGCTTGCTGCAACTATTTTGTATTGAACTGGGGTTTACAGTGCGACATGAACTGTTCGTATTGCTACTTGCAGACGTTCATCAATACCCCGGTGCTGACAGTCTACACAAATTTGGATGATGCCCTTACTGAGCTGCGCGAATTGAACATGACCGATCATGTTTTGCGCATGGGCACCGGCGAAACCGTGGATTCCCTGTCCTTGGACGAGTTAACACTTTACTCGCATCGGCTGATCTCGTTCTTTCGCGATTATCCCAAGTGGCAATTGGAATTTAAAACCAAGTCCGCGAAGGTCGCTCAGTTCTTAAATGTCGCCCACTCTGGCAACGTGATCGTTAGCTGGTCGGTGAATCCACAAAAAATTATATCGGCAGAAGAACACTTGACCGCATCCCTAACGGATCGCTTAAGCGCGGCCCAAGCCTGCATCGAAAACGGCTTCAAAGTTTCATTCCATATCGACCCGATGATTTGGCATGAGTCCTGGCAAGAATCTTACGGCGAACTGGTCGACGAGATCGCCCGCCGCTTTAGACCAGAGCAAATTCCCTACATGTCGGTCGGCGCCCTACGCTTCCAGCCCGAGCAGCGGGGAATTATGCGCGAACGCTTCGGCCTGAATTCTTATGTCACGCGGGCCGAAACCTTCCCCAGCCGTGACGGCAAATGGCGCTACGACGAAAAGCTTCGGCAAGACATGTTTCGTTTTGTGATCGATCGCTTCCGAGCGCACGACCCGGAATGGCGCCTCTTTATGTGCATGGAAACGCCCGAGACATGGTTGAAAACCACGGGCTCAAGTCCATTTAAGAAATCGGAGATGAACGAACTATTTGATCCCTCAGTTTTGACGGCAGCGAAGCGGGTCTTGAATTCGACCCACGCTCACGAATTGCCTCAACCTTAAAGATTCGCCCAAACGGAACAAGCGATGTGCGTGGCCTGATACTGGTCCGTCTTGGAATGACCGGGCCCCTTCCACACGCGCATGAAATTGCCGGTGCCTTTCGGCGCCGAACCATCTTCGATCACCGCTTTTAAATCCAAATCCACAAAATTCGGACCGACGTACTTCACCTGAATAGGCATTTCATCATAAACGTAGGCGTTTATTCCGACCACGGCGGAACGGCGCTCGAGATCATCATATTCAAAGAACTGTGAAATAAACTGCCCCTTAAAACGATAGCCGTACCGATTGCCGTCCTTTTCGTAAATCACTTCGCCGTTTGCGGGCTTGCCCTGCGGCCCCACGGTCTCGATTTTAATCGTCACAAGACTTTGATCCGACGTGCGAGCCGCACATTCGGTCATCGCCAGGGCCGGAACAGAAAAACTGAAAAATCCAATCAACATCAAATACTTCATAAACACTCCCTCGAGTTTATTCTCTTAAAAACCAAAAGACGATTTCAACCCCACCAATAGTCATTTTGCCCGAGACACGGCAGGTGCTCTCGTCGGGCAAGAGGCAGGCGCCCCACTCTGGTTCGAAGCCTAGCTCGCCAAGTTTCGAACCCTGGCGATCGTAAACCCTCAAATCATACATATGAAAACGGCCGCGCACGGCGCTGGAGACCGGGGTTAAACCGGTGATTTTCTCGATGCGCAGTTTGCGATAGGCATTGCCGCAGCCGGCACCTTTCGATTCAACCTCGTACTTTTCTTCGGCCGCGGCCAGGTTCAAAGTCACGACGTCAAAGGCACAGTCGTCGGGCTTAAAAACCAATGAAGGCGCAATGCGATTGGCGGGATTCACCGGGTTCCACCAGATGTTGGGGCTATAGTTGTTCGGATTCAAATAACCGATCAACCTATCCGAAAGTAAGAAGCCCGTGTCATCGACGCCGCTCAACCAAAGATACTCGTGCAAAACAACGCGCCACCGGGCGCGGGTCTCAGTGGACCGACGAAGCTCATTCCAACGCGCACGATTGATCTTAATCAATCTTTGCGAAGGATAATTGGCCGCATCCACTTCAACCATATTCAGATAGACTCGCTCTTCGCTGACGACGGTGGCGTCCAAGACGGCCCGCAGGGCGCTGACGTCATAGACGGGCGAATCACCCATTTTTGACAGTTCAAGTCGTTGAATGATATCACGAGCACTCAGGCGAAATTCGGCGGCATAGGTGTCGCCGGCGTTGCCGTTTTCCCATCCTGCGCAAGCCGCCCACGAACCGAGCATGGCGAAAAGAAGAATGAGACTCTTCACGGTTTGCTCTCCTTCGAAAGAGGGAACAACTGAACATTTAACCGATAAACCGCATTGGTAGGACCTGTCTCAAGGTAAGTGGCCATGCGGCGCCGGAATTCCTTGATCATCTTTCGAGCCTCATCCAAGCGCTCTTTTGAAATCGCCATGGTCATCCCGCTGATGTCGCGCAATTCGATCGGATCTTGATCGAGAGATTCAAGCGCCTTATTGATATTCTGACGTAGAGCCTCGCGCAACGAACCGCTGGGCACTTGCTGACCGGTCGACATATTTTTGCCCGTCAAGACCCAACCCGTACGCCGTTTTGAAACCAAACCCAATTTTTCGAGCCGGCCTAAGCATTCCCAAACAATCCCTAGCGGGATATTCAGTCTTTCGCTGATCGCACGATCGCGACCACTAAAGCCTTTAAGTTCCAGAACGGCCAGAATCGCGAAGTGTTCCCAAGAAGCGATGGCTTCGGCTTGCTCTAACGCAAGCTCCGCATATTCGGCAGTAGGCGCAGCGTCTTCCGCTAAGGTTTGAACGATCAAGGTCTGAGCTTGGTTCGGATCAGTAATTTGCAGGCCATCAATCAGTTTGCGAGCGAGTTTCAAAGAAATTTGGCGCTTGCCATTCATTATCGCCGAGACCGTCGAAGAGTCCATCCCTAGCGAGCGTGAAAACGCCCGCAGGGAATATGCTTGATTCTTACGACAACGCTCGGCAAAGACACGTTTCAAATGTTCGACCAACATAAATCAATCCTTCGAATTCTACGGTTCTTCTATTGAACCGTAATGTTTTGGTTCGGTACTTCACCAAAAACGCTGGGCATGTATACACCTTCAGCCCGGGTGGGGGGAAGTTTGAACAAGCCCGGATTATTCAACTGATACTGAAACTTCACCGTGGTTTGACCCGCCGACAACGTTTCGAAATACAGCTTATATGCCGAATACGTTTTTTCGCCTGAGCTGAAATCACCGTAAGCTTCGCCTACGATATTGCTGCCCGCGGGGATCGGATCGCTCATCACCACGTGATGGATCGTCGCCGGAGCATTCAGTTTCAAGGTCACTTCGATCAAATCACCGGCCTGGTAAGATCCCGAACGAGTCACGTTACGGATCTCTTTTTCGACGCTTAAGCCTTGAGCGCGCGGTGCCGTCAAAGGCACGGCGGACAGGGCTTGAATCGCGACCCACGGATTACCACGACCGGCTTGAGTGATTTTCACCGTCGCTTGGTTTTGCTTCCAATCGGATTTTAGCCGACCGACCGGCGTTGCCGACCAATCCACCGCGACCGACTTATTCACTTCCACCAAAGCGATGATTGCATTCCCGCTGACGGGCTCGGCTTCGAAAGCTTGACCAAATTTGTTCAAACCTTGGGCGACAGACATCAGAGTGCTGGAAACATACCAGGATTTCTGGCTCGCGTTCACCAAGCCCACCGCGAGAGCGCGAGCCAAAGTGCGGTTTTCTTTCAAGCGCGAAACACCCAACAACAGTTTGGCCGTTTCGATGGTCTCATCGGTGTAGAACAGGCGGAACGAAGGCGAACCCTGCAAGATCGCGGCGTTACCGGCACGATTCAAGCGTGTGGTCGTGAGCTGACGTAGAGCCGGTGAGGTTTTCGCAGCCGAGGCATCCGTGTAGACTTGCAACAACCAGTAATCAACCAATTGCGAATTCGACCACTGAGCCATCGGCGCGCCGTAGAAGCTCGCATTTTGCGCCAATTGGACGGCGATCTTTTGCGCGGCCGATCGGGCCGTGTCTTCTAAATTCGAATCACCGAAAGCAAAGGCCGCTCGTCCCATAACACTGTTGGCACGCAGCCAATCGATTTGATTTTGGCCGACGTAAACCGGCTCAACCGATTCGGTCAGAACTTGCGAGATCGCCGAGCGCCACTTGTTGAGCAACGCGTTCGGAACCAACTTCATCGCCCAAGGGAACTCTTGAACCGCGTTGATCATGTTCGCAGTCAATTCCAAATCCCCGCGGGGTGCATTCGCGTGGAATTTAACAAAACCTCGGCTGTCGGTCGCCGCCAAGATGGCTTCGAAAGTCTCTTGCAAGTCTTTCGGATTGGAAGCCGAGCTCAAGAGTAAAGCTTTGTACAAGCGAGACTCGATGAAGGTGTCGGCAAAAGTATTGCGAGCGATGCGATCTTTGATCTGACCGACAGATCCAGCAACCAAACTCTTCGCCAAGGAAATCTGAATCTCACCCTTGTTAGCCAAAGCTTGTTGTTCTTTGGTTAAGGTCTTGGTGAGCGATCCTTTTTCCACTTGCACGACGTAGGCATCGCGAACGGTCAACGGGACCGTCGGGATCACAACTTGCGGAGCTTGCTCCAGAGCATCGACCAACTTGCCGGCTTCGTCATAGATCCGCACCGAGTATTCCACCGTCGAAGCTTCGTCAGGCACCGTGAATTCACCGACCTGAACCGCGCTGGACTGCGTGTTCTTGATATCGGCTTCGCGGCTTAACTTTTTGGTCTCGATGACCTGACCGTTGCTGTCTTTGACCGTGGCGGTCACCTCAGTGCGGTACTTGCGATCCGCGCCGCTGTTGTTCTGCACGTTCACTTGGACCGGGAAGCGATCGCCCGAGTGAGCGATTCCGGGAATATTCGAAACGGACTGAGTGTCTTTTTCGCTCAAATAGACCACTTCGCCAACGCCAAACTTCTGTTGAGCGTCCATCGCGATCGCGATGACTTTGAAGCGAGTGAGACTATCGTTCGTCTTGAAAGAGAACTGAGCCGCACCGTTCACTACGGGCACGTTCGCCTGGAACGCCACCATGGCGTCGAACAAACGGCGTTTGAACTCGGCTTTCGAACTCCCGTCGCCGCCTTCGTCGCCGCCTTTGCGGGCCGCGCCCTGGCGACCTAGATCCGCATTGTCTCCGGTCACGGTCTCGACTTTTTCTAGGGCCGTTGCGGTTTCAACGCGATGATTGCGCATCTGCATAAGAGCGCTCAGCAGGTCGTAGCTGTCGTTCTTTTTAAGTTCCAAGATCTTTTCTTCGATCACCACGAAGGTGACGGATCCGTTAGAAAGACGTCCTTCGCTGGCCTGAACTTTGGCCACGACGTTCACGCTTTGACCAGGCTCATACTTCGGAGCATCGGTGGTCACGGTCACTTCGGATTTAAATCGGCTCCAGTCCACTTTGGCGTTGGCGATACCCAAGCGGTATGTGGGACGGCCCAAGTCTTTTTCGCCCAAAGTGGTCGTGCCAGAATCCGAACGACCGGTGACGGCGTAAACCGACACGTAGACGTTCGGTGCCATCGCGGCTTCGATCGGAACAGAGACTTGGCCCGCTTCACAAGCGTTGGCCACCACAAATGCTTCACTGACTTCACTGCGTTCGATGGTAACCAAAGCGCTGCAGGTTTTGAACGGAGAAGGAAAGCTAACGACCGCTTTGTCGCCATCGCGGTAAGCTTTTTTATCCAGAGCCAAGGGCAAGAGTTTTGAATCTTCCTCGTCGCCGAAGCCATAGTATTCGTCTTGAGCGTAAACCCGGCCAGCGCCGTCCACTTTAAAGAAAGTGTGAGCCACTTGTCCCGAAGACTTGGCGGTCACTTCGAAAGCATAAGATCCTTCTTTCAAGGCGGTGACTTCGCACACAGCCACTTTTTCAACCAACGAGCAAGCACCCGCCCAGCGAACCGGCAGAACCTTACGCTCGATGGTGTTTTTGATCAGACCGCCAAAGATTTCTTCACCGATCACTTTGGTCTCGATCTTAACAACTTTAGAATCTAAATCAGCCAACGAGGTAATGATGTCACCTTTAGCCGTGACCACCGCCGCCTTTAAACGGGCCTCGGTGCGCAAACCAGATTTGATCGCCGTACCGACGTATTGGTCGGCCGTGAAAATATCTTTAGCGAGCGACAAGGTTTGGAATTCACCCATTTGATCTTGATAGCGCGCACGCACGATCAAGCTTTGCGGGCGATTCAGTGTTTTCAACACTTCGGCGATCGAACGACCGTCCGCTACTTTTTCTAATGCGAGATCGCTGGTCAACGCGCCATTGCCGTCGGTCTTCAAACCTTCGATACGAGCCGGGCGATTGCTGCGGGGCAGTTGCTCGGCGTTCAGATCCACGGCTTCGTCTTGAAGACTTACAGATCCCGTAGCGAACGAAAAGCCACTTAGGTCTTTGTTTTCAATTGTGGTCGGCGAAAAGTAATAAGACAATTCAACGGCCAAGTCTTTGGCGCCTACACCGTTGGCGTAGCGCACACGCGAACCGACGGGCAAGGAGTCTGGCTTAATCCAAACCTGATTGGGGAAAGAGATATCACCCGACATCAAAGGAACTTTGAATTCGGCGACTTCGATATTGCCGGATTGCAGGCTCTGGGCCCAAGTTTGACCGGGGACGACCATCTGAATGTCATAGCTGCCGACTTTGGCCGAAGAACCACCGGGTACACTCCAAGTGAATTCGGCCGCGCCATTATTCCAGATCAAGGGAAACTCATAATAGAGCTCGCTGTCTTCATTGCTGACGATGCGCGCAGACTTAGGTAGCTGATCTTGCGGCACTTCACGGAAGCCACGAGCGGCTGGAAGCTTGGCGATCAATTGAACGGGTACTTTCTGTCCAGGCTTAACTAAGTTCACACCCACAACCGCGTGGAAGTGAGGCTTGCTTTCATTGAGATCGCTGTAGAAATATTCAGCGCCCGGTTGCGAGTACGCGTAAACATTGGTGTCGGTCCAGCTTGAGTGCGTGAACGTGAAGTCCGAACCTTCGCGCGCAACGGCAAAGTACGATGAAGTCGAATCATATTCCGTGCTATCGCCTTGGCAATCGTCCGCCCAAGCCGCCTGGTTGTTGAATTTGACCAAGCCAGAATTGTCGGCGGTCAGTGCATTCACGGACTGGCCTAAGCAGTTGTAGATTTCAACGCGAGCGTTCGGTACCGGGAGGCCCGTCGACAAACGCGTCACCCAAGCAACCGTTTGTTCTTGGCCCTTTTTCAAGTGCAACGCCAAGTCGGTGACTTGCGCGAGAACAAAGCGCGGATTGCGATAAGAGTCTTTGTCAGACTGACCGGCTTCCAAAGTGGGGCTCGAAATTTCGATCGGATAGAATCCGCTCACTTGGCCGTTTGCGGCCGCGAAAGGGAATTGCAAGAACGTGTCGCGATTCAAAGTGCCGGGAACTTTGATTTTGGCTGATGAAGCCAATCCCATTTGCAAAAGGGGGCTGGTGTAAGCCATTTCTTCGCGGTATTCGCCGCGTGCTTGGTAGGCACGGACCACACGGATCACGGTGGCGATATCTTTGATCGGTGTCCAATTTTGGGGATCATTGCCGGATTTAACGACCGTTAAAGTCTGGTCGAGATTCACGATTCCAACGGGCAGGTACATATTCGGACGATTCATTTCGAAGAAAGAAATCGCACCGGGCATCCGCAACACTTCATTGCGTGAACCAATGTGAATATGGAATTCCGCGATCGCGTTGCTTAAGCGGCGAAGATCGATATCGGTCAGAGATTTGGGCAAGGTGACTTTGGCGTTCGTCTTCGGTTCGATCTGTACGTTGAAGGTAACGGTTTCAACCAAAGTGTCGCTGAACTTGCCGATCATGGGGCCCACACCGGGAAGTTCGGCGGCGCGATTCAACAAGTAGTCGCCCCAGGTCTGTTCACTGATTTGATCTTTGGTCAGCTCGGGGAAGCTCTTCACCATGATGTTGTTGTTGGCGTTCAACGGAATGTATTCAATGAACAGGCTGTCTTGAATATCGGCCCATTTCACTTTGCCGTTAAAGACCACCGAAATCGGCGCACCCGGCAGGCAGGTGCCGTCTTTGGCGGCCGGAGTCGTGCACTGCACTTCGGCTTTGAAGTCGCTGCGCACTTGGAAGTTTTCGGTAAACTTTTGCTCATTGCGGATGCGGCCGTTGGCGCCGCTTAACTGATTTTCTACGGTCAGAGTGACCTGTGAACCGGGAATTAGGTTTTGCTGAACGGTGGCCAAAATCCAGTCGCCGTCGGTCAATTTGTTATCGATGTAGCGGGTGCGCTTGAAGTGCGCAAAGAGTTCGGCTTCTTTATTTGCCGGCACCGGCTTCAAAGCCATTTTTTCGGCGGGCGCATTCGCGCTGGCGTAGCTCAGATAACCGTTCTGCTCGCTGAAGAACTTCACGCGGTCTACGGGGCCGTCGAAAAGGATAATCAGGACCGATTCTTTTTCGCGCAGATTTCCGTCGAAACCGTATCCGGGATGAACGTCGGTCACGTTGGGGCCGCTGACCGAAACGGAATAAGAAATGGTGCCGGCTTTCCAAACTTTGCCGTCAACACCTTTGAGCTCGCCATTCTGCTTCACTTCACACAGAGTTCCACCGGCAAGCCTAGGCTGCTGGTATTCGTTCTCTGCCTTGAAAGTGTAGGTCCAGATGGTGTTGTTGTCGGCCCAGCTCCCGAAGCCTTCAACTGCCGGAACGCATGAAACATTGAACGAATCGGACTTGCGCATTTCTTGCGGGAATTGAACTTTGAGCTGACTGACCGTTTCGGTTTTGCCGATCGGTGAGGCTACGGCGCCTTCAAAATTGTTCGTGGTTTGGGCCCAAGTGGTTGGGCTAAGCAGGGCCGCTAAAGTGCAAAGCAAGATCCGCATCGTCATAACATCCTCTTTCAAGAAAAAGAAAAAAACCTCTGTAAAGATTGAGTAACCCCGACTCTCAGCCCTCGGCAACGAAAGAACAGCGCTTGCAAAGTCTTCTTACCGCAAAGTGCGGCAAAAATTTCGCACGCGACGAACTGCGAAAACTAAGATAGCTTCGCCATCCATGAGGTCCACGATTTTGAAAATTTTAGCTTTTGCACTGCTGGCGGCGGTCTTGGTCGTCGGCGCAGCGATTGCCTTCGCCCCCACACCCCGCGAAGTTCAGCGCCTGGCCATGGGATCTGACCAATTGTTGATCAGCAGGGATGGTCAATCGGTGCAAGTTCTGCGTACAGACTTCAAGAAACGGCGTCTGCCTTGGCTTTCGCTCAATGAATTCAATTCACAAAGTCGCTCAGCCATTATTTCTGCGGAGGATCGCCGCTTCACTCAGCATTGGGGGTTTGACCCCATCGGCTTGGGTCGCGCCGCCTCTAATATATTAAGAGGGCGCCGGGTGGAGGGAGCCAGCACCATCACCATGCAGGTCACCGACCTAATACAACCCGAGGTTTTGCTACAAAACGCACCGATCCGCAAAGGCTCGCCCTGGCGTAAACTGCGCCAATTGCTGCGCGCCGTGGGTTTGGAAGCGCGCTGGAGCAAGGACGAGATCTTAG